>JAXDQB010000383.1:0-2967 GCA_034668065.1 Paraburkholderia sp. | reverse complement strand
TGTTCACGCCATCACGAAGCACGTCGCTCAATGGCGCGCTTCGCGGATCAGCGTCATCGGGTCCGTGCGACGCATGTTCAGGCGATGGCGCCGCATGATCAACAACATCGACGAGACCACGAACAGTCCGAACAAGGTGATGATCGTCGGCACCGACAGGTCGTAGCGGACCAGCACCGCGTACACGCACAGCATCGTGAGCACCGAAAGGTTCTCGTTGAAGTTCTGCACGGCAATCGAATGACCAGCGGAGAGCAGCACGTGCCCGCGGTGCTGCAGCAGCGCATTCATCGGCACGACGAAAAAGCCGGACAGCGCGCCGACGATCATGAGAAACAGATAGGCGAAGACGAGGTAACCGGGCACGTGCATCCGCCCGAAGTAGAAGCCCCAGTTCGCCGGCACGAGCTGGCGTGTATAGAACGCCATTAGCATCACGGCGAGGCCCATCATGATGCCGACAGGCAGCACGCTTAGCGATTTCTTGAGCGGTATTTTGGCCGCCGCCGCCATTGCGCCGACCGCGACCCCGACGGCGACGATGGCCTGCAAGATTGCGCCCTCCGAGAGGGTCATGCCGAGCGAGACCTCGGCCCATTTGAGGACGATGAACTGCAGCGTTGCGCCCGCGCCCCAGAAGAGCGTTGTGACGGCCAGGGAGATCTGCCCGAGCTTGTCGCGCCAAAGCGCCATGAAGCAATCGGCGAAATCCGTCAAAAGCCTGATCGGCCCGCGTTGCTGCTTCGGGTAGCGCGCGCCCGTATCGGGAATGCGCAGATTGAAGATCGCCGCGATGATGTAGATACCGACGATGAAGAGCATCGCGGCTTCGGACGGCGTTGCGATGAACGGGATATGGTGCTGGAGGATATGAGCGGCGATATGCGGGCTGATGAGCGCGCCGCCGAGCACGGTGCCGAGGATGATCGAGGCGACGGTCGTGCCCTCGATCCAGCCGTTCGCGGCGACGAGCCGCTCAGGCGGCAACAACTCCGTGAGAATGCCGTACTTCGCCGGCGAGTAGGCGGCGGCGCCAAAGCCGACGACGCCATAGGCGACGAGCGGATGCACGCCGATCAGCATGATGAGGCAGCCGGCGATCTTGATCGTATTCGTGACGAACATGACGCGGCCCTTGGGGCGTGAATCGGCAAAAGCGCCGACGAACGCGGCCAACACGACGTACGACAGGACGAAAAACAGCTTCAGCAGCGGCGTCATCCAGTTCGGCGCGTGTAGGTCTTTGAGCAGTGCAATGGCGGCGATCAGAAGGGCGCTATCGGCCAGCGACGAGAAAAACTGCGCGGCCATGATGGAATAAAAACCTTTTTTCATCTGATGCGATGGTGTCCTCGCTGCGGTCAACCTTCTGGACGCGCGAGTGACGCGTTGGGCCTATGTCGTTCGAAATGGGTTGTGCGCACGGCTTTATATCACGAAAATAGACGGCTTCGGACTGTCGGAGCGCCGTCGAAAGGGCGCGATCGAACGGTTCATCCGCGCGAATGAGTGCCACGAGCGTCCCAATCGCCCCTTGTCTAGACGAAAACCGCCTATGCCGCGCCCGCTTCTCGCCACGATTCATACCTCCGCTTTAGCCAACAATCTCGCTGTCGCACGCCGCCGGGCGCCACGTTCGAAGGTGTGGGCCGTGGTCAAAGCCAATGCTTACGGTCACGGCCTCGCGCGCGCATTCCCCGGCTTGCGGGCCACTGACGGTTTTGGACTGCTCGACCTCGAAGAAGCGGTCAAGCTGCGCGAGCTCGGCTGGGCGGGGCCGATTCTTCTGCTGGAAGGCTTTTTCCGGTCGACGGACATCGACGTCATCGATCGCTACAGCCTCACCACGACAGTGCACTGCGACGAGCAGTTGCGCATGCTCGAACTGGCACGGCTTTCCAAGCCCGTGAACGTTCAACTGAAGATGAACACGGGCATGAATCGGCTTGGCTATACGCCCGAAAAGTTCCGGGCAGCCTGGGAGCGTGCGCGCGCTTGTCCAGGCGTCGGCCAACTCGTGTTGATGACCCATTTCTCCGATGCCGACGGCGAACGCGGCGTCGCCGAACAGATCGCGACGTTCGAACGCGGCGCGCAAGGTATCGCCGGCGCGCGCAGCCTCGCCAATTCCGCCGCGACGCTTTGGCATCCGCAGTCGCATTTCGACTGGGTGCGGCCTGGCGTGATGCTCTATGGTGCGTCGCCGTCAGGCGTGACCGCCGCCATCGAGGGTATTGGCCTGCAGCCGGCAATGACGCTTGCCTCGGAGCTGATCGGTGTGCAGACGGTAGCCGCCGGGCAGACGGTCGGCTACGGGTCGGTCTTCATCGCGTCGGGGCCGATGCGCGTCGGCGTGGTCGCTTGTGGGTATGCGGACGGTTACCCGCGCTGCGCGCCCGAGGGCACGCCGGTTATTGTCGACGGGGTGCGCACTGGCGTCGTGGGCCGTGTATCGATGGACATGATCACCGTCGATCTGACGCCGTGCCCCACCGCGAGCGTGGGTTCGCGCGTCGAACTCTGGGGTACGCATCTGCCCATAGACGATGTTGCGCGTGCTTGCGGCACGATCGGCTATGAGCTCATGTGCGCTGTGGCGCAGCGCGTGCCCGTGCGGGCTGAATAAGCCGCTTTTTCGCTTATTTTTCCGACAATAACGACCGAAAAGAACAAGCAAGGCACGCGTGGCAAAACAGAAAACGATTTATACGTGCACCGAATGCGGGGGGCAGGCCTCGAAGTGGCAAGGGCAGTGTTCGGCTTGCGGCGCGTGGAACACGCTCGTCGAGACGGTGGCGCAGTCGGGCGGCAACCACCGCTTCCAATCGCTTGCGAAAAACGCGCCCGTGCAGCGGCTTGCCGATATCGAGGCGGCGGACGTGCCGCGCTTCTCGACCGGCATCGGGGAATTCGACCGCGTGCTCGGAGGCGGCTTCGTTGCGGGTGGGGTGGTGCTGATCGGTGGCG
>JAXDQB010000382.1:0-3610 GCA_034668065.1 Paraburkholderia sp. | reverse complement strand
ATCCTGGCATGCCGCTCTCGACTACGCCAGCGCCTATGCGCGCGCGATTTGGCAGGCGCTTGTGCTCGGCTTGCTCCTCGGCTCGGCGGTCCAGGTCCTGCTGCCTGCCCAATGGGTGGCGCGCGTGCTTGGCAGAGCGGGGCTGCGCAGCGTCGCCGCAGGGGGGCTGTTGTCGCTACCCGGCATGATGTGCACGTGCTGCGCAGCACCTGTCGTGGTGGGGCTGCGCAAGCGCCAGGCGTCGCAGGGCGCCGCGGTGGCGTTCTGGCTCGGCAATTCGGTGCTCAATCCGGCGACGCTTGTATTCATGGGCTTCGTGCTCGGCTGGCATTGGACGGCGCTGCGCCTCGCGCTTGGTATTTTGCTCGTCTTTGGCGGGGGCTGGCTTGTCGATCTGACCGCGACGTCGGCCGAGCGCGCCGCAGCGCGCTCACAGCTCGATGCGCTGGCGTTTGAGGCGTCGTCGCCGCAGGGCAACCCGTTCGGACGCTGGCTGAAGCTGCTGGCGCAGATGACTTTGCGGCTCTTGCCCGAATACGCCGTGCTTTTGCTGCTGCTCGGCGCGGCGCGCGCGTGGCTTTTCCCGCACGTCGGGCCCGAGGTCGACAACGCAATTGGATGGATTGTCGCGTTTGCCGCGGCCGGTACGCTTTTTGTCATCCCGACGGCAGGAGAAGTGCCGATCGTACAGGCGATGCTTTCGTTCGGCGTTGGAGTCGGCCCCGCGGCCGCCTTGTTGATGACGCTGCCGCCCGTCAGCCTACCGTCGATTGCGATGACGGCGCGGGCTTTGGGCGCTCGCGTGGTCGCGATGATGATGTTGATCGTATTTGCTGTCGGTGTGGCGGGGGGGCTGGCTGCCGTCGCATTGCATTTCTGATTTTCGAGGATTTTCTAGTATGAGCGCTTCCCCTTCTTCTTCTGGCTCTTCCGCTACGCCGCGGCTGACCGAGCTGGCTCACGGCGGCGGTTGCGGCTGCAAAATCGCCCCGGGCGTGCTTGCCACGCTGCTCAAGCGCGCCTCGCCGCTGCCTGCGTTTGCGGATTTGCTCGTCGGTTCCGAAACCGCCGACGACGCGGCCGTCTATCGGCTCAACGACGAGCAGGCGATTGTCGCGACGACCGACTTTTTCATGCCGATCGTCGACGATCCCTATGACTTCGGACGCATTGCGGCGACCAATGCGCTGTCCGACATTTATGCGATGGGCGGCAAGCCGCTATTCGCACTCGCGCTCGTCGGCATGCCGATTAACGTCCTGCCTCACGAGACGATTGCGCGCATATTGGAGGGAGGCGAATCGGTTTGTGCCGATGCGGGCATTCCCGTGGCCGGCGGCCATTCGATCGACTCCGTCGAGCCGATCTACGGGCTAGCGGCGATCGGCGTCGTGCATCCAAAGCATGTCGCGCGCAATGCTGCTGCGCGTGCGGGTGACGCGCTGGTGCTCGGCAAGCCGCTGGGCGTGGGCGTGCTGTCCGCCGCGCTGAAGAAAGGGCGGCTCGATGCCGCCGGCTACGCGGCGATGATTGCCGCCACGACGCGGCTGAATCGGCCGGGGACGGCACTGGCCGCGCTTGAGGGTGTCCACGCCATGACGGACGTGACCGGTTTTGGTCTGCTCGGCCACCTGCTCGAGATGTGCCGGGGCGCTGGACTCTCTGCGCGCGTCGACTATGCGGCCCTGCCCTGGCTCAGCTCCGTGCTCGAACTCGCGCAAGCGGGGTTCGTTACCGGCGCATCGGGGCGCAACTGGGCTGCATACGGGAACGACGTAACGCTTTCGCCCGAATTGCCGCCTATCGCGCAGGCTCTCCTGGCCGATCCTCAGACGTCAGGCGGCCTGCTGGTATCGTGTGCCGAGCAAAGCGTGGGCGAGGTGCTCGATTGCATGCGTGCCGGCGGTTTTGGGGAAGCAGCCGTGATCGGCACAATGGGGGAAGGCGCCCCGCGGGTTTTCGTTGCCTGAGTGAAGCTGCCAGCAAATCAGCCGTCGGGTGAGTTCAATTTGCCGCACCCGACGAGTGCGCGATGAGTGTAATAAGAATAGATTTGCCGCTGCAGACATTGTTCAGCGAATCAGTTACAATCTCGCGCTCACGTTTCCGGGAGGCTACTGCCTGCGGAAGTGAAGTAATGTGAAGCGCCCTTGAGGCGAAGCGTGTTTTCACAGGGCACGCGCGAAGTGTCGTTCAAGCTGCGAGGATGGCGAAATTGGTAGACGCACCAGGTTTAGGTCCTGACGCCAGCAATGGTGTGCGGGTTCGAGTCCCGCTCCTCGCACCATCGATTTATTCAAAAAAGTTAGACTGCGCCAATGGGCGTCTAATTTTTAAGAATCCGATTGTTTTTTGCCAATTCCACCATCGAACCGCCGCCTCCTCGCGAGGCCCCGGCGACGGTGGTCATGTTTCCTGATCGGTATTCTGCGTCCCGGACGTAGTCTCGGATGGGGGGCATGATGGCTTCAAATGAATCCTTTGCGTCTATGGATCACGGCGCTAGATCGCTTGGCCAAGTATGGCGCACGGCTGTGGTTGGCGCCGGAGCAATTGGCGGGCTCATCGCCGCCTCCCTTGCGCGCGCAGGCCACGAAGTTAGCGTATTGGCCCGCGGCCAGACGCTCGCGGCGGTCCGTGAAAATGGCATCCGCACCCTTGATGGCAAAGGCCGAATGTCTGCCATCGCAGTCCGTGCGAGCCATGACGCGGCCGAGTTGGGCGCGCAAGATTTCGTCGTGATCGCACTGAAGGCACACGCGCTCCCCGCGCTTGCCGCCAGCCTGCACCCCCTCGTCGTCGAGCGCACGGCAATCGTGAGCGCCATGAACGGCTTGCCGTGGTGGTTTCTCGACGGTTCGAATACGCTCGCCGGGCAGCGCATCGAGGCTGTCGACCCAAATGGCGCTGTATCTCGCGCCCTGCCTGCCGAGCGTGCTCTTGGTTGCGTCGTTCATTTGTCTGCGTCCACCGACGCCCCCGCTGTGGTCCGGCGCGGCAGCGGCAACCGGCTCATCGTCGGTGCGGCGAATGCGGGTTTCGCCCCGGCAGCGCAAACATTCGCGCAGGCGCTGGCTGCAGGCGGCTTCGACGTCAAAGCTACCGACGACATCCGCACAGAAATCTGGGCCAAGCTTTGGGGCAACATGAACATGAACCCGCTCAGTGCGCTGACGGGCTCGACAGCGGAGCGCCTGCTCGACGATCCATTTACGCATGCGCTCGTACTGCGAATGATGGTCGAGGCTGAGGCCATCGGCGCCCGCCTCGGCCTGTCGATGGGGATGAGTGCGGCTGCGCGCGTCGCCGTGACGCGCGAACTCGGCGCCTTCAAGACGTCGATGCTGCAGGACATGGAGGCGAACAGGCCGCTCGAGATCGACCCGATACTGGGCGTGTTTCCTGAACTGGGCCGCAAGCTCGGCCTGCCGACGCCTTTTTGCGACGCGGTGCTTGGCCTAATGCGGCAACGGGCGGCCAACAGTGGTCTCTACACGCAATAGTGGCCGACGCGGCGTATCGGCGTATCGGCGTATCGGCGTATCGACGTATCGGAACCTCGCTTTCGGGTGGGGCACCGGCGATGCGTCCTTGGCGCTAGGTCGTTAGT
>JAXDQB010000381.1:0-5891 GCA_034668065.1 Paraburkholderia sp. | reverse complement strand
GTCATAACACGTACTACGCACACTTTGTGCCAACCGTTCCTTTTTCGCGGATACAGACCGGAAGTCTTGCCGGACAAGCCAATTACGCCGTTCGCGCGGGACTCTGTAACGTCAAGGTGGACTCAACCGTGGTGCGCATCGCACCCGGCTCGCGCATCGTCCCAATCATTGGGCAAGGGATGTCGTAAGGAGGGAAATCACGCTTTCCCGCGAAGGGCACCGCTCGTTCGTCTCCCTCTCAGGCAGTCACCCGGCGTTCGAGGCGCAAGCCGTAGTGCAGATAATCGGTTCTCACGTACAGATACTCGAAGTCCACCGGCTCGTTTTGATCGTTATGAGTGAGCCGCTCAATCTTGAGCAGGGGACTGGCCTCTTTCATTTCGAGTATTCGCTGCGTCTCTTCATCCGGCGAAATCGCAACGATTTCGAGATCGGCATATCGCAGACGAATATTCATATCCTCTTCGAGTATGGAGAAGATGTCCCGATGGGCAAGGGCCTCTGTTCCGCGCAGGTATTCCCCAATTTCCACCGAGAGGTACGTGATGTCCAGCGACACGGGCTGCTCATCCACAAAGCGAACTCGGCGGATTTCCGTCACGTAGCTACCCGGCGCGATGCCGAGCTTCTCCGCAACAGCCTGTTCGCTCTTGATCACCGTGTGCGACAGCACCTTATTGGCTGTGCCGCGCCCCTGCCGCTCCATCGCTTCGGCAAATCCCTCCAGACGGTTGATGTCCTGGGTCACATTCCGCAAGCTCACAAACGTCCCTTTCCCCGGGACCTTGAAGACGAGGCCGTCTGCCTGCAACTGCGCGAGGGCCTGTCGGACGGTAATGCGGCTCACCTGATACCGCTTCATCAGGGCGCTCTCCGGAGGCAGTTGCTGCCCCGATCGCAAGATCTCCTGATCGATCTCCGCCCGCAGTTGTTCCCTGATTTGTGAATACAGCGGCACGGCCGAATCGGCTTGCAGCGCAGGCAGTTTTCTTTTTCTGGTGGTCATACAAATTCGGGCTGTCGCAAATGTCTTTACGAGTGAGGCACTCGGTCGAGGGGAACTGCGTGCCTTCAATGATTAGCAAAGCAGCCTCTGCTGGCGACGGGAGCGAGATGCAAGAAGCAGCAGCGATCTCCCCTATCATAACATGTCATGCATTCTCGGCCTGCGCGCTGCGACAGCGCTCCGTCGCGCGACAGAGACGCCATTCCATGAGAAATATGGAAAACTTTCGGTATTCTCTAAGTCGCCAGCTTGACCCAAGGCGGGCCTGTTACAGGCGAGATGCACGACTCGTTGACCGGTGCGGTGACGTTGGAGCCGCGACGTGAATAGAACTATTGTCCGGAGGGGAGAAACGTATCAGGCGTAGGGATGTCTATTTCACACCCGCGTATGGCTTGCGGATAGCGGACGCTGCGCCAGCTAAAGCGGATGGATCTGCGCACAACCTTTGCGGCACTCGCTCGACGTCAATCTCGGATTCAAAGGTGGGCTCGTGATGGATGGCGGGACAGCGAAGCAAGAACGTTCACCGCCTCCGACGGGCCGACGTAAATCAGCCGTGACATTGCGCTCACTCTGCGTCAGGGTCTTCTACCGCCTTGCGTTCCCGGCGTTCCTCATTGCCACGGCGGGCGCGCAATCGCTGGCGAGACAGCAGGGTAATGACCTGTTCGGTCGTCGCGTCAGGCGGAATTTCGCCTCGAATGACATTCGGCAGCATCGGCAGACCCGCGCGCTGCCTCCGCAAGGCCGTGGCTATGGCCTCACGGCACTCCTGCCCGTGACAGTCCCATTCGTCACGAACTCTTCCGCAGTAACGACACTTGTCCATGACAAGAAGTCTAACGCCAATCGCCAAGCGCCTTGTGCATTAAGACGCACGCATCAATTGAAAGCATATTGAAGGAAATGACCGACTGCTTGACTGACGCAGGCTGACGAGGCAATTGCGCAACCAGGCCGTATGTTGGTCTACAGATGCGTCGCCGACGAGATCCAAGCCGACACGCCGACGGGATCGATGGAGAATTTATGCGCCTGCTGCTCGCACAAACGAGCGTCGCCGATTGCAATGTCGAATTGAACGCCTTCTATATTCAGGCGTGCGAAACGCTCGCCGTCGCGCAGCTCGACCGCGTCGACTTTCGCCTCGAGTGGGCCGTCCTGCGACGGCCGGATTGCGCTTGACGCGACGCGCCACATCACGCGTTGCCCGATGCCGATCGACCGATCCGACGTTTCAAGAACCAGCACATCGTTGATTGCTATCGATCCCGGCGCCCGGACCACACCGGTCCCCACGTTGCGCAAGCCAAGCAACTCTGCCACTCGCATGCTCGATGGCCGCTCGAACACCTGCTCGATCGGCCCTGACTGAAGCACGCGGCCTTGATCGACGACAAGAACGTCGTCGGCAAGCAGGGCCGCCTCATCGGGATCGTGAGTGACGATGACCGTCACGGCGGAGATTTCGCGCTGCAAATCTCGGAGCGAACGCTGCAGGCGGCGACGGCGCGGCGTGTCTAGCGCTGAAAACGGCTCATCGAACAAAAGCAGATGACTGTGTCGCGTAAGCGCCCGAGCAAGGGCAACGCGCTGCCGCTGTCCAAGCGACAGCTGATGCGGCAAACGGGCCAGCAATGCGCTCAGGCCGAGGTGGTCGGTCCAGTAGTGCGCCGCCGCCCTGTCGCCGTCGACAGGAAACGCCAATTGCTCCGCTGCGGTCATGTGCGGAAAGAGCCCGTAATCCTGCGGCATGTATCCGATTTGGCGACGCTCTGGCGGCAATGTCCCGAGATCCGATTGACCGAGCATGATCCTGCCGGCCTCGTTGTGTTCGAGGCCCGCTATGAGCCGCAATGCGAGCGATTTTCCGGAGCCTGAAGGGCCGATGATCGCAAGCCGCCTACTCGACGGTGCCCACTCGATATCGAGGCTGAATGCGCCTAGGTGGCGGGACAATTGGATGGCAAGTCGCAGGTCTCGAGCAGTGGACGCGATGGCAATATTCGGCGCTGGGAGGACCGGCTCGTCCGCATTGTCGATGGGAGCCGCCGTTTTCCCGTACCGGCTACTGCGGCTATACATCGAAAGCACCGCACACACTATGGCGATCGCCAGCGTCGGCAACAGAAGCGGCATCATCGCCGGCAAACCCTGTCCGCCGAAAACGACATAGGTGTAGACCGGGAGCGAATAAGGATGGTACGCAACCATCACCGTGGCGCCAAATTCACCGAATGCGCGCAACCAAGCAAGCGCAAGCCCGGCGCGAATGGAAGGCCACGCAGCCGGTAGCGCAACACGAAAAAAGCGGCTGCCAGCGTGATGCCCGAGCGTTGCGGCCACGTCTTCGAGCACCGGATCGACCGACGCAAAAGCGGAGCGCGCGGCGACGATCAAAAAAGGCGCGGCGACGAACGTCTCCGCAAGCACGATACCGGCGAACGAATCGGTCAACATGCCACCCGCTGCACGTCCGATCCAACTATACGGGCCGAGCAGAAAAAGCAGCAGCACACCGCTCGTGAGGGGCGGCAACGCAAGCGGCAACTGCACGACGAAACCGAGGAAGGCCATCGCTCGCGACGATGAACGGGCGAGCCAGTAACCGAGCGGCACGCCGCCCACCAGAATGACGAGCGCGGCGACACTGGCGCTGGCCGCTGACGTGCCAACCGCCGACCAGGTCGTGCGCCAATCAACGTTGGCCCAATCCGCGTGTCCGATCTGCGGCACGCTCGCAATGAACGGCGCGCAGAGGTATGCCGTGAGCAGGATCGCAAGCCCGAGCAGAGGCCGCGCCACTATTCTTTTCATTGGCCCGTTTTGATTACAGCCTGCAAGGAAGGCGGCACTGCGTGGACATTGCCGCTCACCGTGGGATTGATTAAGTCGATACCATGCTGTTTCAGCAATACGCGGCCCTTGTTACTCATCAGGAAGCTGACGAAGCGCGCTGCGCCGCTTGCATTCGGTGCGTCACTGAGAATCGTCAACGTGTAGCCGGCTTTTGCCTCAACCTCGGGCGCCGGACGCACCGCGGGTATGTGAAGATCTGCCGTTTCCGTCGAGTAAAAGAACCCCGCGTCGAGTTGACCCGACTGGAGACGGCCTACCAACGTTTCCTCAGGCAGCACCTGATCTGGATTTTCAGCGGCGCCGAGCATCTTCTCGACGAGATCGGGCTGGTGGTAGAGCTGCGCGGCTTTTTTAACCATTTCGATCGTAAAAGCGCCCTTCGGGTCGAGTGCGGGATCCGTGCGGCCGATACGAATTCCCGGTTCCTGGAGCACTTGGTCCCAGCGTTTCGACTTGAACTCGTTCGCGAACCGGCTCTGCGGGTTGTAGCCGATCATCAACGGCGACTCGGCGAAATTGACGTACCACGTGACGTGGTCCCCATTCGCCGCGCCCATCAGGCTCGCGTTGACCGTCGGGCTGGCACTGATAAATACATCGCCACGCCGCAGTTTGCCTTTGATCTCGTTGGCGATCTTGTTCGATCCGGCCGCATAGCCCTGAAAACTCAAGCCGGTCTCCTTCTCGAACGCCGGGCCGACACTGCGCTCCATCAAATTGACGAGCGAGCCCGCGTAGAGCACTTTCACCGTGTCCACATTGGCCGCATGCGCCTGCGCACTCAGCGCACCGGCTATCAACGCAAAGCAGACCAACAGATTGCGAAGCATGTCATCTCCCGTAGCGTTATAACGGACGGTATATTACGATGACTTCGAGCTTTCTGCCGGGAAGCCCACGCTCCTCAGTTTCGACGGAAAACGCTTCCCATTGCCTCGGCATTACCTGTGTCGTTTCAACATCATCGCGCTTGAAATCGTCCAACAAAAGAACCGATAAAGCCGCCTCGTTCGCGGGTCTGTTGCTTCAACGCCGCGAGGCTACGACGATGCCTGCGACGATCAGCAAGAACGCGATGCCGTGATAGAGCTGGGGCGATTCGCCGAGAAATGCTGCCGACATCACCGCCGCGAATAGAGGCGCGAGGTTGAAAAAGAACCCCGCGATGTTGGGGCCGGCTCGCTGTACGCCAAGTCCCCAGCAGCAATACGCCAGCACCGCGGGGCCCGCGCCCACGTAGAGCAACGCGGCCGCCAACGGCCAGCCCCAGACGATGTGCGCATTGGTCCAGGTCCACTCGCCCGCCGCGAACAGGCCGGACCAGAACAAGCCCATCGTGACCTGAGCCAGCAAGAAGGCGGACCAGTTGTTGCGCCACTGCGCGGGCTCTCGCGAACGTGTCAGCAGCCAGCTGTAGAGCGCAAAGGCGAATGTCGCGGCCAGCATGTACAGGTCGCCGGGTACCAATCGAAGGTGTGTCAAGAGAGCCCACTGCCCCCTGCAAAGCACGATTACGACACCCGCGATGGATAGCACAATGCCGATGAGTTGGCGGTACGTCACTTGTTGACCGAACCACAACCAGCCAATTCCCGACATCCACACGGGAATGCTTGACGCCATTAACGTCACGTTCAGCGGGGTTGACGTTTTGAGGGCCAGGTACTGCAACGCGTTGTAACAGCCCACTCCCAGCAAGCCAAGGAGGGCGAAGCGGCGCCAATGAGGCCACAGGCCGCTTGACGGAAGGAGTACCCTGCCCGCCAGGGGGAGTAAAAAGAGGAATGCCAGCGCCCAGCGCAAGAAGTTCAGCGTCATAGGGGGGACCATGCCGCTTACCATCCGCCCCACTACGGCGTTGCCGGCCCACATCATGGGCGGCAAGGTGAGGAGGACTGCGGTGGTCGGTGTGAGGCGTTGGTTCATTGGGGCGAATTGCGGATGCGCGTTGATGTGAAAGCGGGAATCTAGCGCATTTTTTGATACGGGTATCGAGCCCGATGGGGGATCGAAATGTTCTTCC
>JAXDQB010000380.1:0-3880 GCA_034668065.1 Paraburkholderia sp. | reverse complement strand
AAGACGAGGTGGTCGAACTCAATAACGGCTGCATCTGCTGCAAGGTACGAGGCGACCTGGTCCGAGTGGTGTCGGGGCTCGTCAGGCGAAAGGGCGGGTTCGACGGGATCCTAATCGAAACGTCCGGCTTGGCGGACCCTGCGCCCGTGGTTCAGACATTCTTTATCGACGATTTCATCCGGCAACATACCCGCCTCGATAGCGTGATTTGCGTGACTGATGCGCGCCATCTGCAAGCGTGTCTGGCAGACAGCCGTGAAGCCGCGGAGCAACTCGCGCAAGCCGACGTCGTGTTGCTCAACAAGACCGATTTCGTCAATGAGGTCGAGGTGGCCGCTGTCAAGGCCGCAATTCGATGCATCAATCCGACTGCGGAGGTCCTTCCGAGCGTCAGATGTGCGGTGCCGCTCGCGACACTGCTCGATCGTGGCGCATTCGATCTCAACCGCCTGCGTATTGCCCCGTCGCAAGGCGAGGCAAGCGCATTGCAGGGGGGCGAGCGCACCTATCGCTACGTTGCGGTCCATGCGGGTGCGTCTGCCGTCGAAGCGGGTCCGCACCATCAGCGACATCAGCACCATCAGCATCATCACCACATCGACAGCCTGTCGCTGCGCGTCGACAGGCCGCTGGAGCGCACTCGCTTCCTCTCCTGGCTGCAGCAACTGGTGGTCGAGCAGGGCCAAAATCTGCTGCGGGCGAAGGGCATCGTCGACCTTGCTGGATCGGAGCGCCGCTTCGTGTTCCAGGGCGTGCACATGACGATGGATTCGGATTTCGACCGGCCCTGGCGGGTGGGCGAACACCGTGACAGCCGGCTCGTATTCATTGGACGCAATCTCGATCGGCAGAGCTTGCGCGAAAGCATCCGGCATTGCGAAATCGACTCATGAGCGAGCCCGCCCCTCTGATCGAATGGCTCGGCGCGCGTTGGATGGGGGATGCCGCCGTGGTTGCCGCCGTCTGGGATGCCAGCGGACGATACGCTGGATTCGCGTTGGGCGACGGTACGTTGGCGCTTGCTACCGGCACCTGGGAGGGTGGGCCGCGGCTCAAGCCGCGCGAGGGGGGCGGTGTCGAATTCGTGCAAGCGCAAGCGCCGCCCGCGCCGCTCACGCGCTTTAGCGTCCATCACGGCACCTGTCTTGGCTTGGCCGCCGACCCTGACGGAGGATTCCTCAGCGGGGGCGATGATGGTCGCCTCGTCCACCTGAACGTCGATGGCACCAGCGAGGCCCAGGTGGACTCCGCCGGTGAGTGGATCGACCATGTCGCGGCCAGTCCGGCAGGATGCCGTGCTTATGCAACCGGCCGCCGGGTCCACATGCTGGGCGCGAAGCCGGACACTTTGACGTTGCCCGGTTCCGCGACCGCCCTGGCATTCGATCCCACCGGCACACAGCTGGCGGTCTCCCACCAAGGTGGCGTCACGTTATGGTCCGCTAAGCGCCGCCAACAACGTCGTCTGGTGTGGCGCGGTTATCACCGCACGCTTGCTTGGAGTCCTGACGGTTGCTATCTGGTGAGCGGCATGGAGGAAAACGCGCTACACGGCTGGCGGTTGTCCGACGGCGGCGACATCGAAATGGGCGGCTACCCGGGTCAGCCTCGATCACTGTCCTTTTCCGCAGATGGCCGCTTCCTCGCGACGAGCGGCGGTTCGCGAGCCGTCTGTTGGCGGTTCGATCCGCCCGCTGCGAACGACCAGCCGCACGAGTGCGGTGTTGGCGGCGAGGCGCCGGTCACCCAGGTCGCCTGCCACCCTAAGCATCCCTTGATTGCGGTGGGTTACCACAGCGGCGTCGTGCTCCTGTGCCAGCCCGGTCGTGGCGATGTCCTGCCCATCAAGTACTCGGGCCGCAGTCCGGTCAGTGCGCTTGCATGGTCTTCCGATGGCACGCGCCTCGCGCTGGGCACCGAGGCGGGCGAGCTCGCTCTGGTGTTCCTGCCGGACCTGCTGTTCCGCTTCGGGGGAACAAGGTGAGCGCGCTGGAATTCATCACATACCACTCACTAAGGGGACGAAGATGAACGAGGGTCACTTATCCAAGGAACAGTTCTTTGAGCGGCTTGGCGCGCTCGCCGACGCGATGATTGCAGCTCACGGCAAAGACTTCGCAATGGGCGCCATGATTCTCGCGGCACGCTTCATTGCCGAAGGCAAGACGCCAGGAGACAGCGCGTCTGTCGTGATTCAAGGCGCGAATTGCACGAGCGTGGGCCAGTAGCTTTGCCGCCGAAGCACCCGGTCGTTCTCCATCCCGCCGCCTCCATTAGTCAAGCGTCCCAATATCGGACAGATCCGCCGCTCTCGAATGTCGCATATCAAAACAAAAAACATCCATGGACGCTTGCAGAAAATCCGATGCGCACACGAAAGCCTTATCAAATATGGGTCGCCCATGCTTGGCACGTTTGTCGCTCTATTAGACGTCAATAAAAGCGTTGAGGTTTTGACGCAAAACGAAAATGGCAGGAGACAGGCTTGTGATGAATGGATCCGGACATGCGTCCTTGCACCTGGCACCCGTCACTTTCGCAGGTGAGCGCGAATCCCCGCTCGCGTTATTGACTCTGGTCGCGTATTGGCCAGCCCCGCCCGAAACGCCGCCGTTCGACGGTTATCGTGAAATGGAACAAGGAGAGCCCAATGTCTGACGGATTAACGCTCAACAAGATCACATCCCAGCGAGGAATCAGTATTGGTGAGGCGGCCCGCCGCGTCGCCGATCTGGGCTGGACACCCAGTTACGTTCAGGAGGCGATGACCTTTCCGACCGACTACAAGATCAGCAAAGCGCCGCGTGACCCAATGAAGCAGGTGCTGCGCTCGTATTTTCCGATGCAGGAGGAAAAGGATAACCGCGTTTATGGTGCGCTTGATGCCGCGTTGCGTGGCGACATGTTTCGCAATGTCGAACCGCGCTGGGTCGAGTGGATGAAATTGTTCCTCGCGATCATTCCCTTCCCGGAGATCTCAGCGGCGCGTTCGATGGCGATGCTCGGCCGGCTGGCGCCGGGCGAAGAGCTGCGAACCGGCTTCACGATGCAAATGGTTGACGAGTTCCGACACTCGACGATCCAGATGAATCTGAAGAAGTGGTACATGGAAAACTATATCGATCCGGCCGGATTCGATATTACCGAGGCGGCATTCGGAAAATGCTATGCGACGACAATCGGCCGCCAGTTTGCCGAAGGTTTCCTCACCGGTGATGCTGTTACCGCGGCGAATGTGTTTTTGCAGGTGGTTGCCGAGACAGCGTTCACCAATACGCTGTTCGTCGCCATGCCTTCCGAAGCGGCGCGCAACGGGGACTATGCATTGCCGACGGTGTTTCTATCAGTGCAGTCCGACGAAAGTCGGCACATTGGAAACGGCCACTCGCTGTTGATGTCGATCATCAACGACCCGGACAACCATCTGCTGCTCGAGCGCGACTTGCGCTATGCCTTTTGGCAAAACCATGCGATCGTCGATGCGGCAATCGGCACCATCATCGAATACGGCACCGCGGATCGGGACAAGAACAAGGAATCTTATGGGGAGCTGTGGCACCGGTGGATCTACGAGGATTACTACCGTACCTACATGCTGCCGCTGGAGAAGTACGGCATCAAGATTCACCACGACGACGTCGCTGCCGCATGGGACCGCATTGTCAAGCAGAACTATGTTCACAAGGTCGCGCAGTTCTTTGCGGTGGGCTGGCCGGTCAATTTTTGGCGTATCGAAGCGCAGACCGAAAAGGACTTCGAGTGGTTCGAGCACAAGTACCCTGGCTGGTACGCCGAATTCGGGGATTTCTGGAAGTGGTATGCGAAAAAGAGCGTGCTTGGCGAGACCAACATGCTGTTCGACCAGGAAAACGGCTACGTC
>JAXDQB010000379.1:0-6945 GCA_034668065.1 Paraburkholderia sp. | reverse complement strand
ATTGCGTTCGCCGTCGCCGATCGACATATGCATGTGCATGCCATTGCCCGGACGATTCGCGAACGGCTTCGGCATGAACGAGCAGATCATGCCGAGTTCATTGGCGATCTCCGAGGCCGCCATCTTGAAGAACACGTAGTGATCGCAGGACGTAAGACAATCGGTGTACGTGTAGTTGATTTCGAACTGACCGTTCGCGTCCTCGTGATCGATCTGGTAGACGTCGATACCGACCGCGCGCATCGATTCGGTGAGTTTTTCCAGGAAGACGCGCGTGCGTGACAGCCCCTTGTAGTCGTAGCAGGGCTTGGCGAGCGTATCGCTCGGATCGCACGGCTCGAGCATGCCCGAAGCCGAACGGCGCAGCAGCGAGAATTCCGGCTCGAGGCCAGTGAAAAGCGTCCAGTTGCGTTCTGTCATCCGCGCGACCTGTTTCTTCAAGGTCACGCGCGAGTCGTATTGCCACGCTTCGCCGTCCACATGACCGTCGCAGACGATCCGCGCGAGGCCCGGCTGCCACGGCACCGGCGTGAGCGTAGCGAGATCGCCGACGGCCATGTAGTCGGGACCGTTGGGCTCGATGCCGACACCCCAGATCGCAAACCCCGCGAATCCGGCGCCGGCTTTCAACACGCTCTTCAGATGATCGACGGGCACCGACTTCGCCTTGGCGACGCCGTGAATATCGACAAACTGCGCCAGCACGTACTTCACGCCCTGCTGCGTCAGATAAGCTTGGGCCTCTTGCGCCGAGCCGAAGCGGGGCACGCATCCGAGTTCGTTGGCCGGCAGATTGCACGCATCGTTCAGGTTCATCGCCACTCCTTGCAACTACATCCATCGTGGTTTGGAAAAGCCACACGCAACGCGCGTGACCAGGCTATGCAACACGCTCTCGAACGCCGATTAACGGCGCGCTTCAAGCTTTTCCTCTATCAGCCGGAAGATTTATTGAAGAGCAACAAAGATTCTCCGGGTGAAACTCCGTACGCGCGTTTTGGCGCTCCGATCTGCTACCCTTTCCTTTTCCATGAGGCCTACATGCAGACCGGTGAAGACAACAAAACGCAGCTCGAACGCTACCTTGGCAACACTATCCGCGAACTACGCCTGCGCCACGGCCTGACCATTGCTCAGGTTTGCGCTCAGGCCGACATTAGCCGCGGCATGCTCTCGAAGATCGAGAATGCGCAGACTTCCGCAGGCCTTGAGGTCCTCAACCGCATCGCCCAGGCGCTCGGCGTTTCGCTCTCCACGCTATTCCGAAATTTCGACGTGCCGCAGGGCGGCGCACAGCTCGTCAAAAAAGGCGCCGGCATGGAGGTGGTTCGTAAGGGCACCAAAAGCGGCCACACCTATCACTTGCTTGCCTACGATCAGGGCCCGCGCAAACTCTTCGAACCCTTTCTGATCACGATGGAGGACGAGGCTGAACGTTTCCCGATGTTCGAACATCCCGGCACCGAGTTCATCCACATGCTCAGGGGTGTAATCGAATACCGCCACGGCCAGCAAACCTACATCCTCCATCCTGGCGATACCCTTACCTTCCAAGGCGAGATACCGCACGGTCCTGAGCGCCTCATCAAAACGCCCATTCAATTCCTGTCGATATTCGTGTATCCGCAGTCGAGCGCAACTGACTGATCCGTTGCCGTCGCCATCACAACCAGCGCAGGATCGATGCAACGTTTGTGCCATGTTTATCGATGAGAATCAAAGATTCCCATCAATAAACGCTTCGGGCGGAGATCGTTCCCGCAGGTCGATGTTGGAAAGCAAGCCGGCTTGACTGCGGTGCACATCGGCATTGCAACTGGTGCGACCTTGCACAAAAATGAAGCGCGGGGTTACGCACCATCAAAAGCACCGCTTATACAAACTCCCGCTATAGCGCCTGAACCGCGTCCAACGATGCTTTGATCATGCCTCGCAAAACAGGCTGTACCCTCGCCGCGCGTGTTTCGTCGTAGTTGAACGGGGCCGCTTCATTCATGTACGTCGACTGGCACATCTCGAGTTGGATCGCATGGATGCCAGCGTGCGGGGCGCCGAAATGCCGTGTGATGTAGCCGCCCTTGAAGCGGCCATTCGCAATCCACGTGAATTCACTCCCCGCGGCAGCGCTTTCGGCCGCACGTTGTACCGCGGCCGCGGCGGTGCGGCCATCCTGAGTGCCGAGGTTCAGATCCGGCAACTTGTCGTCGAATAGGCGCGGCAAGATACCTGCGATCGAATGCGCCTCCCATAGCAGCACGTTTTCATACTGCGCTCTCAAACGAGCCAGCTCTGCAGTAAGCGCAGCGTGATACGGCCGCCAAAATTTTTCGACACGCCGTTGCTTTTCCTCAGCATCCGGCTCGCATTCACTTTTGTATACGGGATCACCTCGAAACGTTTCGGTGGGACATAGGCCCGTAGTAGTTTGCCCCGGATAGAGGCTCTCATCGTTCGACGGCCGGTTTAGGTCCACCACATAGCGTGAGATTCGCGCGGTAAGCACGGTCGCTCCGAGTTCCGCGGCGAAGCCGTATAGGCGATCTAAATGCCAATCGGTATCCGCTAGCGTGAGCGCGACATCCGAATAACGGTCGCGCAAATCGTCCGGAATCTGTGTGCCCAGATGCGGAATTGAAATCAGCAATGGCGCCTCGCCTCGCTGCAAGCCGTACAGATCACTCATTCAATTGCTCCCTATAGGATGGAACGCCTCGTCTCAATTCAGCGCAATGCATCGTCCGGCAGATCGGGCAGCGCCCGTGCCAGCGACGGCTGGATCGCGTTATCCAGCACGCCGCGCGTCAGCATGACGATGTCGCCCGCGAATTGATCCCATTCGCCCTGGCGGTGCAACAGGAAGAAATCGCGCCGCCCGAGACGGCTCCGCGGCAGCGGCATCACCGCGATATCGTTTAGGTAATGCCGGGCCTGCCACAGACACAAGGGCGTCGAAATTGCAAAACCTACGCGAGCAGCTACCAGGCTCAACAACGGATCGGTCGCATCGAACTCGTAACGCCGAGGGCTGTTGATGCCCAGATGTCGCGCGAAACGCTCGATCTGTTGACCGATCACCGAACGCGCCGTATAGCGGATCAGCGGCAGTTCCAGCGCGAGCGTGCGCCAGTCGATATTGCGGCGGCCACTCAGATGGCTGCGCGCGACCACCACCACGAACGCTTCGGAAAACAGCGGCACTTCGACGATCCGCGCGTCGTTCAGCGTCGTCTGCGTGCAAATCGCGATATCCAGTTCGCGGTCATGCAACTGTTTGCTCAAGCCCGGCGTGAGGCCTGACCACATTGAGATCTGCCGCTCCGAACTCGACACCGCGCGGATCAGCTCCGGGCCGACGGTCGCCGCGAACGAATCGACACAGCCGAGACGCACCGGCAACTTCCCCGTATGCGACGCATCGCCGATACGGGCGCTGACCATCTGCGCATGCTCGATCAGCGAGCCGGCCAGTTCCAGCAAAGCGCGCCCCGCGACATTCGGCCGTGGCGGACGGCTCTCGCGATCGAACAGCATCAGACCCTGATCCCGCTCCAACGCAGCAATCGACTGACTGATAGCGCTTTGGCTGACGCCGAGCTGCTTTGCTGCGCCCGTCATCGAGCCACTGTTGCATACGGCGACGAAGGCCTGCAGCGCACGCAGATCTATCGGGGTCGAGAATCGTCTCATGAAAGGCTCCGCTCGCGTCGGCGACTTACCGGTCATCCGTGCGGTATAGCCGCATGGTGCCGATGTTCCTGGGACCCATGTTCAGGATGAGCAATTGCATTGGGTCGCCATAAGTTTGCCTAATAAAAAATAGGCGTGCCCGGCGTTTTTCTAGAATTCGCCTCATTGCCCACACAGAGGTCCACATGAGCCACTACGATTTCATCGTGATCGGCGCTGGTGTCATCGGCGCGTCAGTCGCCCACCATCTCGCCGCCCTAGGCGCGCAAAGCGTGCTTGTTATCGAGCAAGGCACGATTGGCGCGGGCACCACGTCGCAGTCGTCCGGCCTGCTGCGCACGCATTACTCCGTGCGCCAGAATGTGGAACTCGCCCGCTCTTCGTGGTGGGCGTTCAACAACTTCCCCGAATATCTCGGCGACGACGAAGCGTCCTGCGGCCTCGTCAAATGCGGCTATCTGATCTGTGCGCCTGACGGCGACAAGCTGGAGCCGCTGCGCGCCTCGCTCGCCGCACAACAAGACATGGGCATCGAAGTGCGACTGCTCGACAGAGCGCAGGCGCACGAGCGCCTGCCGATCGCGAATTTCGACGACGCCGCGCTGATCGGCTACGAGCCGGAAGCGGGCTTTGCCGATGCGTATCTGGTGGCGACCGGGTTCGCCCGTTCCGCGCGCCGGCGCGGCGTGAAGATCATGGAAGGCGTGACGGTCACCGGTATCGTTCAAGAAGGACGCCGGATCACCGGCGTTTTGACCAGCGCCGGCAACTTTAGCTGCGGAACCTTGATCAGCACGCAGAACATCTGGACGCCGGAACTTGCCGGCTGGATCGGCGTGCCGCTGCCGGTGAAACCGGAACGTCACACGGTACTCGCGCTTGAATGCGACGCCGCTGCATACACATTCAACATGCCCGCGTTCAAGGACCTCGGTTCGGCCGGCATGCTCTATTACCGCAGCTATGGCGGCAGCCAGATGCTGGTGTCGGAAGGCGTGGTCGGCGAAACGCTGAACTCACCTGAAACAGAGCAAGGGGAAATCTCGCTCGACTATGTGGCTGAAGTTGGCGCACAGGTCGCTGAGCGCTTCCCGGCTTATGAAACCGCGGGGCTGGCTTCGTCATGGACCGGCGTCTACGACGTGACGCCCGACTGGAACCCGGTGTTGGGCAAGGTTGGCGATGTCGAGGGCCTCGTGGTCGGTTTCGGCTTTTCCGGACATGGCTTCAAGCTGTCTCCCGGCATCGGAAAGATTCTGGCCCAGCACTCGCTCGGTCAGCCCACCGATGTTTCTCTCGCGCCGTATGCCCTCGACCGGTTCGCCAGCGGCGCGCTTCTGGTGGGCAAATACGGGTCCGGCGCGGTCTCCTGATCGAAGGATGTTCTCGTCATGACAATCAATATTCTGGTTCCGGTCAAGCGCGTGGTGGACGCCAACGTACGCGTGCGGGTCTCCACGAGCGGTACGATCGACACCACCGGTCTCAAGATGTCGATCAACCCATTCGACGAATGCGCCGTCGAAAAGGCTTTGCAACTTAGGGAAGCCGGCGCGGCAACAAAGGTAACGGTGATCACGTGCGGCGCGCAAGCCTGCCAGGACGTGCTGCGCACGGCGCTCGCGATGGGCGCTGACGATGCGGTGCTGATCGACACGTCGACGGCAACCGCCACGCTCGATTCGCTGGCCGTTGCGCGCCTGCTGAACGCCCACATGGCGACTCGCGAATACGGCTTCGTGGTGTGCGGCAAGCAGGCAATCGACGACGATATCGGCGGTGTCGCCGCCATGCTCGCCGCACTGCTCGACTGGCCGCAAGCATTAAATGCCAGCGCGCTCACAGCGGACGGTAACCGCTGGTACGTGACCTGCGGGGACGACACCGGCACGGCGACGTGGCTGCTCGAAGGCCCATCCGTTGTCAGCGCCGATCTGCGGCTGGCCGAGCCACGTCGCGTGAGCTTGCCGAACATCGTCAAAGCGAAGCAGAAGCCGCTCACGATCGTCGATGCCGCCACGCTGGCAGTCGATCTGACGCCCCAGACTCAAATCGTCAAACTCAGCGACCCGCCGGTTCGCAAGCCCGGCATCAAGGTCGCCGATGCCGCTGCGCTAATCGCAGCCCTCGCGGATCGGCGCGTATTCGATCATCAAACAGGAACTCCGACATGAGAAGCCTCGTCGTAGTCGAAACGGAAAATGGACGGCTTGCCGATGCGACGCTTCGGGTCATCAGCGCCGTCATGCAGCACGGACTGCCCGTTGATGTGCTGTTGCCGGATGCCGCATTGGCCTCTACGGTTGAACAAATCCCCGGAGTCGAACGCGTACTCATAATGGAAGGCGACACGGCCGACCAAGTCACTCCGGAAACGCTTGCCGCTCAGTTACATGCGGTGCACGCAACGTACTCGCTCATCGCCGCGAGTCATCGTACTCTTGGTCGAAGCGCCCTGCCGCGCGCAGCGGCGTTGGCAGGTGGCGCTTTTGTTCCCGATGTGACTGCCGTGGAAGGCGAAAACGCATTCGTGCGCAGTCTCTATGCGGGAAGCGTCATTGCTCGCGTGAGCAGTTCCAGCGCCGTGACTTTCGCAACGTTCAGGGCGTCCTCATTCACCCCCGTGGCCAGCAGCGGCGGCAACGGCATGCGTGTGACGCTCGAGCCCGTAGCCAGGTTCACCAGGACGAAGCTTGTCGAGCGACAGGCATCCGCACAGACCGGCCGCGATCTGCCCGACGCGCGAATCGTCGTCTCGGGTGGACGCGGACTCGCGTCGAAGGACAACATGGACCGGCTCCGTGAACTCGCGGAAAAGATGGGCGCAGCGCTCGGCGCATCGCGCGCCGCGGTGGATGCCGGCTATGCGCCGAATACCGCGCAGGTCGGGCAAACCGGCAAGATGGTCGCGCCCGACGTCTACCTTGCGTTCGGGATCTCCGGTGCGATCCAGCATCTGGCTGGGATGAAGGATTCGAAGACCATCGTCGCGATCAACAAGGACCCGGACGCGCCGATCTTTTCGGTCGCGGACATTGGGCTCGTGGGCGATCTATTCGAGGCGATCGGCGCACTCGAAGCGCACCTCGGCGCCGGAGCGACCTGATGACGACCGATCTCTCCCGCACGCAGAGCGCGTCCTCTGTCGCGAGCAATGACAAGCCGTCGCTGCATCCGCTGAGCGCATCGCAACCGGCTGTGCGTTTTTTTAACTGCGCCACCCTGACGTCCGAGCCTTGGGCGAACGGTGGCGGCGTC
>JAXDQB010000378.1:0-6680 GCA_034668065.1 Paraburkholderia sp. | reverse complement strand
GGGTGAAGACCGCATTTACCGGTCGTGCCGTCAAGCGACGCGACTATCCGTAACGTTTACTTACCAAAGGATTCATCGGGAGACCGGGCGGCGCTTAAGGGGGCCGCACGGCAGCCATCGGAGCTTCGGCAATCCGCACGCGATGCGAAGACGCAAGACAGCGCGCCGCGCATCCCAACTACGTCATCCCACCTTCACATAAGTGAATTCGCGTGTGATGCTGGGTGGGACGTAAGCGCCACCTATTTCGACGCGCGGCGTCAAGCGCTTGCGCTGATCCCACCAGCAACGACGTTGCGTGCGGTTGAGAAACCTCAGGTGCTTGCGATAGGAAAAGACGTTCATCGTTACTCCATTCTCTTGGGCCAAATTCGCCGCGGCGCTCGCGTCGTACCGAGCCGTCGACGATCAAACGGACCGTCCAAACGGTCAACCGCTTCTTTTTAGCCGTTTCCCCTGACAACATCGGTACGATCGCGAACAGATCGCCCTTTTTGCGAAACAACGCGGCCGGCGCGATCGGCGAGCGTTTGTGCACTGCGGCAGCGCAACGGAGTTTTGAGGTGTGGAGCCTTGGCGCGTGGAGCCTTGGCGAAAAGCCGCTCGCCGGCGTGCGGTGAATCGAAGCCGCCGTCGAGGAAACGTCTGACCGGTCGCGCACGCAGTACAAGCACGAAGTAAGCCGTGATATGGTGACGACCTGCGGGTGGCGACTTGCGCTCGACGCGCATCGGGGGCACGTCGGCCATGCCGCCACAACAATCTGACGAGAACGCAAAAAATAAAGGACCAAAGATGTTCGGCGATATCGCCCGCTTTCTGCTTAGTACCGTATTCACGCTGTTCGGCGCGGCGCTCCTTTTGCGCGCGTGGATGTTCGCAGTCCGCATGCCGCCGTACAACCCGGTGGGGAGCGCCGTGACGCAGGCGACGAACTGGCTCGTCCTGCCGATCAGGCTTGCGTTCAAACCGACGCGCGGCATCGATTGGGCGAGCGTCGTTGCCGCCCTGCTTGCGTCGCTCGTCTACGTGGGGCTGATGGTGCTCCTCGCGGGCGTCGATCCGCTGGGCCTCATGCCCGTTATCCTGGTCGTGACATTGTTGACCGTTGCGAAATGGGCGCTCAATCTTGTGATCTGGTTGACGATCCTGCTGGCACTGCTGTCGTGGCTGAACCCGCGCTCACCCGCCATGCCGATCCTTTCTCAACTCACGGCGCCGTTTCTCGATCCGCTGCGGCGCATCCTGCCGCACTTCGGCGGCATCGACCTTTCGCCGATCCTGTTGTTCGTCATCGTTCAGGTGCTGTTGATGGTCGTCACGCGCGTGGCCGTCTCGCTGACGCTGTTCAGCATCTAGCCAGGGTTGCCTTGGAGAGCGAGCTTGCGGCCGGCGCCGCTCACGTGGCGCCGCCGCCAACCACGCCAAACCGCGCCGGTATGACCGCATAGATCGCGCGTGCCTTTTCCCGCGAAACGCGATCGATCAATCGCTGCGCCTCGGCTTCGGTCACGACGAATTCCACTTCCACCGTGAGCGACCCCTGCAACTCGAAAAACCGGTCTTCGTGCAGCACGCGATGGGCGCCGAACCCGGCCATCGCGCGAAAGGCAGAGCCTCCCGCAACGCCGATGCGGTTTGCTTCTTCAAGCAGCCACTCCCAAAGCGGCTTCCAGTGCAGCCGATGATTCTCGTGAACGTAAAAACGCAATAGCACGTACTCGTCCATGGGCGTCTCCCGCCTAAGCCGCCGCCAACGCACTGAGACGCGCCAGAGACAGCACGTTTCACGCGATCGTCAGACCGCGACAAAGCATGCGCGAGCAGTCCACATGCCAATTGCCGTGAACGCGAACGACCCGAACATGTGCAGCGCGGACTCAGTCAAGGCCCATCCGATCTGACCTTGTGCCAAGAGTGTGACGACCTCCATCGAAAACGTCGAGAACGTCGTCAAACCGCCCATGAAACCGGTGATGACGAAAAGCCGCCACTCGGGGGGCAAGCTGGCTTTCGCCGTAAAGAACACGACCGCGACGCCGATTAGGAAGGCCCCGATGAGGTTCGAGGCTAGTGTGCCGAGCGGCACCATCGGGAACCAAGCATTAAAGCCAAGGCTAAACACCCAGCGCAAGAGCGCGCCGAGACCCGCGCCGATGAAAATAGAGAGTATCGAGTAGATCAACGTCCGTTCCTGGTTCAAGTAGGGGGAAACGACCGAACCGAAGGTTGGCGGCGCCGATCACGCGAACGCCTACCGTCCCCGGCTCGGGGAATGGGTAGGCATCATCAGCCACGCGGGCGGTTGAAGGAGGAATGCCATCTCCTGTGCGACCCGGCTGAGGGCAAGCTGCCGACCGGTCGCAACGACGCGATAATGTATGCGTTCGAGCGGCGCAAAGCAACCGGTGGGCCCCGCCAAACGCCATGGCCAGCAATTTTCCGCAATGTCTAAATGAGCGGCTTGCCTCGGAAATTTCGCTGCATAAAAGCGGGAAAGCGCGTAGGATCGAATATGGCTGCCTATTTGGGCGCTGACGCATCCCCGAATTCCCCGCCTTTCTTCGCACACGCCCGCACATGCGCGCGCGTATCACCGAGCTTCGCCGCAGTTTGCTGCCCGTCCGCCCTCTTCCAGTCTTTGGCGCGACCTCTACCGTACGAATGCGTCCCAAGGGAGTAGTCAATGACAATCGCATCCCGTTCCCGCCTGTATCGAGGCTATGAAATCTATCCGCTCGTCTACCCACACCGCGCTGCGCTGCCCGGATTTTCGCGCAACTATGAGGAGGGCTTCGATGCCGCCGTGCGCATCAGCGAGCCCGGCTTCGATGCTGAACCAACCCGCAGCCGCGTCTTCCTCGTGGCGTCGACAAGACCGTTTGACAACGCGGGCGATGCCCGGCGAGCGTCGACAAGCTATGCGGAGCAACTGATCGACGAATGCAGGCCTGGCCAAACCTTCTGGGATCCGCAGCGATAGATTAGCTGTCCGCCGTTTTCTGACTTTCCGCCAATGTCATAACAATGCCTTCGGCTATTGCTTGGCGGATGAAATGATGTGCGCCTTCCCGCAATCTGCCGTTGCGCAGTTCGCTGTTGGGCCGGGGGGCAATACATTCGATCGGCGCTCGAGGCACGCGCGATCTTGCAGGCTGCCAAACAAATCGGAGTGATGAATGCATTTTAATTCCACCACCTTCCGCATCGATCCGACGCCACGAAGGGCCGACGACGGCTACCTGGCACATGCTCGAATCAGCTGTCGGGAAGCGGACGGCAGCGAGCGGGAAATTCACACGAGTGGAGACCTTGTGGGATTCGACGTACGCGACGATGCTGTCGCCTATGCGAGGCATTGGGCGATGGAGTGGCTCGACGCCCGCTATGATTGACCGGGAGAGGTCCCGGTGCATGCAACCTGTCAGCGCTCTCACCAGAGAACGTGTGAAACAGTCGCATTGAAAATCGTTGACGCTCAGCACGAAGCCATGAACGACGCCCCTCACTACCTCATTATTTCGATCGGACGGGAATCGTATGTCCTCGATCGGAACCGCTCATTGATCCGCCGTGGCGCGAGCCGACTGCTGCTACGCTTTGCACGTACGCACAGCAAGCCCATGTCCCTCGAAGACACTGTATGGGACGAGTTTTCCGAGGAACATGGCTTCTCGACGGAGGAGCGGAAGTGCCCGTGCCTTTATTCGCTCGTGCGAGGCGACGAGACAGGGCATCAATTGGCGCTGCTCGCGGTTCTATGAGGCAACCGGCGAGGCAACGAACGCTCAGCAGCCCGAAGGCTTGACTGTTTTTTCGTTGGCGAGCCCGAAGAGAGGCCGCAGCCGCGTGCCGACGACGCTACCCAGGAACGCGGCAACGGCCCACAGCCAGCCGTGCAGGCTGCCGGACACGATCCCGCTGAAAAAAGCGCCGATGTTGCAGCCGAACGCGAGCCGCGCACCATAGCCGAGCATCAAGCCGCCGATGACGGCTGCCGCCAGCGAGCGCAACGGCAGCCGCCACACTGGGGCAAAACGCCCCGAAAGGGCGGCGGCAGCGAGCGCACCGAGGACGATTCCGACATCCATGACCGATGTCACGTCATAAGAAAGCGGAGCCGCGAGCGCACTGGCCTGCTGGTGCCAATACGGCCAGTTGACTACATCGATTCCAAGCGCCGCCGCGCCCTTCGCGCCCCATAGCGCGAACGCCGAGGTGATACCCCACGGCCGCCCGGCCAATGCCAAAGTGGCAAAGTTGAGTACGGCAAGTGCCAACGCGCCCAGCCACATCGGCCAGGGGCCGACGAGCCATGCCGGTCCGGCGTCGCGCTTCGATGCTGAATCGGGCACGAGCGCACCGTGTCGCTTCTTCTCGGCAACGACGGTGAACCATGCGATGCCGGCAAACAATGCGAGGTTGATCAAAATTGCGGGGACGGTACCGAACGTTTTGATGAAAGAAAACGAATGCGGTGCGGGCAGCGACAACCACCACGTCAGGTGCGCCGTGCCGATAAGCGAACCGACGATGAAAAAAAACAGCGTGACGAGCATGCGTGTGCTGCCGCCGCCGATTGCGAAAAGCGTGCCGGAAGCACAACCGCCGCCAAGTTGCATGCCAATGCCGAACAAAAATGCGCCAATGAACACAGAGGTGCCCGCGGGCACAACATAACCCGCCACCGGATGCCCGAACAGAGAACCTGCCGACAATGCAGGGAAGAACAAGATCACACCGAGGGCGAGCATCGCCATTTGCGCGCGCAGTCCCGCGCCGCGGCGATCGACAATAAACCTGCGCCACGCCGAGGTAAAACCGAACGACGCGTGGTACAGCGTCATGCCGAGCAGTGCACCGACGATCCATAGCGCGGCCTGACGGCCGCTGACTGTCATGTCGATATAAGCGAGACCTGCAAGAAACACGAGCAGAGCGGTGCCGAGCGCGCCGGCGTGAATACTGGAGCGCTCGGCACGATGAGCGGCGACTGAAACGTCGGACATGGCAAATCGGAATCGGTGGGGAGAGATCGGACAGAAACGGATCGAAGCGGCTGCGAACGAACCGCCGCTGCGCATTTTGCAAGCCTTACCCATAAAACGCATACGAAGGTTTTGTTATATGCGTATGCATAGACGCGAAGCAATTTGCCGCTCCCATGGCGGGCAGGCGCAGCAGACATCGACGAGGGCGGGGGCGGCGAATTGAATCGCCGCTCGCTCATAGCATCGTCATGCCGATTCGGATACGCGGGCGATTACCGCGGTGGGCGTCGATCTTGGGCTCAGGCTGAAAGACTTTGCGACGCTGTCGACGGAGGGAAACGTCAGCCCGCGTTCGCGCCTGCGACGCTACGTCGTAGCTGCGGCGACAGCGCCTTACAGCACTTTAATGTTGGCTGCCTGAAGGCCCTTTGGGCCACGCTTCGTCTCGTAACTTACTGTTTGTTTTTCAACGAGCGTCCGAAACCCATCGCTCCTGATTTCAGAAACTTCACCGTACCGGTATCCATAACCAACCTTGAAAAAACAATATGCATGGAGCCCGAATTCCGGGACGCAACGGAAGTGATCAAGGAGGGAGAGGACAACGGAACCGCGCAGCGACGGTTAGGCGATGAGAACGATCAAGCTTCTTGAAAGCTTCGCGCAGAACCATAACGGATGACCTCCATCCCGTCAAGGAATCTCTGCTGATCGCCCCGCTTGCCGCTTGTGTCGACCATTGATTTCCCGGCGAAATGCCCGTGGATGCGCCTTCGAGCGTGACAACGGCGTTCGCCGTGGTGTCGTTGTGCATGCCCGTGGTAAACGAGTCGCGAGGCGGTCAACGCCCGCGCGGAACAAATTGCCGAACCTCGCATAGGCAATCCCGTGTATAGTGGATCGTCCCTCGTGGAGGAAAATCATGCCGGCGTTACAGCCTTACCTCTACAAGGGCTTCGAGCTCTATCCTCTCGTTTTCTTGCGAGCGTTCAAGCGCTTCGACGGCCACCCGCGCTCTGCCGAGGGTTATGACGTGGCAGTGCGGGTTTGCCGCGTCGGCGTGCTCGCCCCCGTCGGCACGGGCCGCGTATTCAGACTGGAACAGTCGGACGCGTTCACCGAATTCGGCGCGGCACGGCGAGCCGCGCGGCAACGAGGCGAAGACATAATCGACGGAAAGGTGGAAGGCGCATCCGTCGTTGACCTATGAAATGGCTCACGCGCTGGCAGTGACGGACCGGTATGCCACAGCGCATTGCCTGCCCGTTGCTTGAGCCGAAACCAAGGACAAATTTGACCACTATCACTCCCAAGCCGAACGAACCACTTGAAGTCGCATTGCGACGTTTTCGACGCACCATTGAGAATACGGGCTTACTGAAGGAAGTCCGGGCTCGGATGACCTATGAAAAACCGACGACTGAGCGCAAACGAAAGAAAGCCGCCGCCGTCGCGAGATTGCGCAAGCAAATCCGTAGGTCGATGCCGTCGAAAAAGATGTATTAGGCGATGACTTTGCTGGCGTGCCGTTTGCGGCGAGCACGCCGGCGCGGCGCCCAGCTGAGCACGCCGAGCAACCCAACGCCCTCCCCCGAACGTCCCTCGCCCTTCAGCAATCCCCCGATCGCAGCCCATCCCGCGTCCGGAAAGCGGCGAAACCCGCAGTAAATTCCCAGACTGCTTCCCTTC
>JAXDQB010000377.1:0-10727 GCA_034668065.1 Paraburkholderia sp. | reverse complement strand
GCATGCGTGAAGACCTGCCCGACCGGCGCCATCATGTTCGGCACGAAAGAGGACATGAAGCAGCAGGCGGCGGACCGCGTGGAGGATCTGAAGGAACGCGGTTTCGAAAACGCGGGCCTTTACGATCCGGCAGGCGTGGGCGGCACGCACGTCATGTACGTGCTGCATCATGCCGACAAGCCTTCGCTGTATCACGGGTTGCCTGACAACCCGCGGATCAGCCCGATGGTGCGGATCTGGAAGGGCATCGCGAAACCGTTGGCACTGGCCGCGTTGGCGGCGACGGCGGTTGCGGGCTTCTTCCACTTCACACGGGTGGGCCCGAACGAAGTAGAGGCGTCGGACGAAAAGGCCGCGAAAGCGGAGTTGGGCGAAGATAAGGAGCACAGCCATGAGCATGCATGACTCGCATGGTCCGCGCCGCATCGAGCGATACAACGCGAACGAGCGTAGCAACCACTGGGTGACCGCGATCAGCTTCGTGCTGCTCGCGTTGTCCGGGCTCGCGATGTTTCATCCGGCGATGTTCTGGCTGTCCGATCTGTTCGGCGGCGGCCAGTGGATGCGGATCCTCCATCCTTTCATCGGGGTGGTGATGTTCCTTTCGTTCGCCGGGCTCGTGGTGCGCTTCTGGCATCACAACCTGATCGACAGCACCGACGTGAAGTGGCTCACGCAGATCAACGACGTCCTCAACAATCGCGAGGACAAGTTGCCTGAGGTTGGCCGCTACAACGCCGGACAGAAGATGCTGTTCTTCGTGCTCGGCACCAGCATGCTGTTGCTGCTGTTGAGCGGCATCGTCATCTGGCGGCGCTACTTCTCCGCGTACTTTCCGATCGAACTCATTCGGTTGGCGGTGCTGGTTCACGCGGTGGCGGGGTTCGTGATCATTGCCAGCATCATCGTCCACATCTACGCGGCCATTTGGGTGCGCGGCACGATGGGTGCGATGCTGACGGGGAAGGTGACACCGGGTTGGGCGCGCAAGCACCATCCGCGCTGGTTCCGTTCGATCGTCAAGGGCTCGTCCAAGCATTGATTGGGCGGTCCGCAGGTTTGCCGGCCGTGCCGGTCAACCTGCGTGCAACATCCGGCCCGCCCCTTCAATCGGAGGGGGCGGGCTCGTTCTATTGAAGGAGCAGCAGTGAAGCGTATCCTCGAACCCTCGGAGATTCAGGAGCTCGATCATTCGGCCATCCCGCGGGTGCGGTTACCGCAGCGCGCGGATATATTCACGACCAGGGCGCAGCGTCTGCGCGCACTGGCCACCGAGGATCACCTGATTCGCGATTATCTCCTGCTGATGGCGGAGCTCGTTGACGCGCAGCACATTGCGCTTGGCCGGCTCAACCGGCCGTTGATCACGCCGCTCACGTCAGCTACCGATGATGCGGTAGATGCCGCGCGGTGGTCTGCCCGCGATCCCGAGTGGAGACAAGTACTCGAATTCTTGCTGACGCAGCTGGAGGCGCCGGGTGAGCGCACGGGGCCTTTTGCCGCTGCATGCAAGCGGCTGCGCTCCCTCACGCCCGACGAACTGGAGCGCGAGGCGGATGCGCTCTTTGGCGCAGGCACCGCGGAAATCGACAGCACGAGCGCACCGCTCATCGCTGCTGCGCTGCAAGTTGTCTGGACCGATGCCGCCAGCCGATTGAAGCCTGAGCAGGTGCCGTATCCGGACACCCCCGGCATTTGCCCGGTATGCGGTACGCACGCGCTCGCCAGTGTCATTCGCGTGGGCGGAGCCTCTGACGGCTATCGCTATCTCGCGTGCGGGCAATGCGGAACGGAAACGCACGTAGTGCGCGTCAAATGTACGCATTGCGACTCCACGGGCGGCGTTGCTTATCAGCTGATCGAAGGCCACCCGGAATGGGCGAAGGCCGAGTCATGCGACGATTGCCACACGTACCGCAAAATCTTTTACCAGAATAAGGAGTTCGCGGTGGATCCGTTCGCGGACGATCTCGCGACGCTTGCGCTGGATTTGCTGATGAATGAGGCCGGGTATGTGAGGCCTACGCCGCATCCGTTTCTTTGGCCTGCGGCGGGTGCCGAGTTGCACGTGCATTGAATGTAGGGGAGCCGCGGGGGATCGTGAGACCCTCCGCATGCGTTCATCCGCGGTTTTTTTGTCGGATTACCTCAGGCTGTTAATCGCCGCAGGAAGTGGTGAGGTTGCTTACAAACCGCTCGCCCGACGCCCGCTTAAGGGTTTTTTACTAATCTGCTAGTGGACGACTGGTCGAACCATGAAAGCAATGTCGCGCAGGCGAGCAGCGGCAGGCAGACGAGGTTGACGATCTGCCAGCCGTGAAAAGTCACGAGCACGCCAGCAAGAAACGACGCCAATACATTGGCCGTGTAGACAAAAAGCGAATTGAGTCCCTGCGCCCGTGCTTTCACGGCACTCGGATAGGTGCTGGCGAGTAGCAGCGTTCCGCCATTAAAAATGAAGTTCCAGCCGACTCCCGATAGCCCCAGTTCCAACATGTAAGCCTCGGCCGTTTGTTGCGGCCAGATCGTCAAGAGACACCCCGCTGCGCTTGCGACGATCCCCGTTCCGATGAGTCCTCGCAGACCGATCCGGTTGACGAGAAGCGGAATGAAGAACGACGGCAGGTACATGAGTGCGAAATGGGTTTGCAGTACCTTTGCGGAAATCTGCATGCCATATCCGCAGTTATGCATCGAAAGGGGGGCTGCATTCATCACGAGCGTCATGACCGCGAAGCCAATTGCACAGATTGCGCTCGCCCCGAGGAAATCCCGTCCGAGCCGGAACTTCGGCGCTTGGGACGACGGCGCGTCCGACCGTGTGTTCAGGCCAAGGGCGCCTGACAGCAACACCTGTGATAGGGCCAACGCAACACAAACCAGGGACAACGCTAGGAAAGCCCCCGCATAGGGCACCGATGAGAAGACACCGGTGAAGTGGCTACCGAGAAACGGCCCCGTAATCCCGCCGGCTACGCCGGCGCCTGTCACCAGTGAGACGGCCGAAGTGCGCTCGTTCGGGCTTCGTGCTGCGTCGATTGCCGCAAACCGGTAATACTGGCCAAAAGCGCTAAAGACGCCGAGCAAGAACGTGCCCAGGAGCAGCAGCAAAAAGCTTGAAGCGAGCAGGCCAACGCAAGCTACGGCCCCGCCTAGTATGCCAACGGCTGCCTTGAGCATGAAACCACTGCGTCGTCCGAGGTGGCCCATCAACGTGGAGGCGGGATAGATCATCAGCAGCGTGCCTAGTACCGTCGCGGTGACGGGCAGCGTACTGAGCGACGGGAGGGGCGCGAGATAAGCCCCCGAAAGGCTCGACACCGATGTAAGCAGGGACACGACAGTGCTTGTCAGCGCCTGTCCGGCAGCCAGCACGACAATATCTTTGGAGGGTTTTTGCATGGCGAGTGCGCCTCATCAAAAGCGGGTAACCGATGCCGCCGTAAAGTCGGGGAAGAGTTTATCGAGTTCGTTCAGCGAAGAAATTGACAGTGCAGGCGAGGCTACTTCGGCACCACCGTAGCCGTAGTTGGCGAAAATGAATGTCGCGTTGGACGCTCGGGCTGATTGTTGGTCAATTACCGTGTCACCGACGAGCCACGCGTCGGCAGCCTGCGCGCCGACTGCGCGAAGCGCATGCCAGACTGGCTCTGGAGACGGCTTCCTATGGGCAATTGTGTCGCCGCATACGATGACGCCGAACGCTTCCTCAACGCCTAACGAGCGCAAGACGGGCATAGCAAGACTCGCCACTTTGTTGGTGCATACGCCCAGCGTCACGTCTCGGTTGGCAAGCGTAGTCAAAATTTCTCTAGCGCCGGGATAAAGACGCGTATGTCGAACGGGGCATTGGTGATAGCTGAGAAGGTAGCGCGCGTGCACTTCAGGAATTAGCTTGAGCGTGTCGGCGTCGTTGGCGCGGATCACTGCAGCTTGTGCGAGCGCTGTCCCGCCGGCGCCAAGATAGCCACGCACCATGTCGCGATCTACCAACGGTAAGCCTTTCGAAGTTAGTGCGTCGTTGAGCGCCGATGTGACGTCGTCGAGCGTGTCCGCCAGTGTGCCATCCAGGTCGAACAAGACGACGACAGGGCGTCTTGTCGTAACGACGGTATTTGAAAGCGGCGACGCGATGGCCATGTATGCCTCCATAAAAAATGAGCGGGCCGATCGCTCACGAACCAGCTTGATTCGACGTGAATGCCGCGCAGATGCGGTCTGTCGAATCGCGTTCACTTGCCTCGATCAGGCATAGCGGTTGCCCAGCCGACGCCAACCAGTCGAAAAGTGCATAGGATTCTTCGGGACGCAGGCGTATCGGAACGACTTGGCCCCCCGAATACTCGGCAAAGCTGCCGAAGGTGATTTCGCCTGTAGCGCTGACTGCCGCCATAACGTGCTGGGACAGCTGGTTGCCTCCTTTGGGGCCGAGCGTGAAAATAGCGGGGATATCCCGACGATCGCGCTTTTCGTGCACAGTTAGGCGCAACACGTTGGCCCCGTTACTGTCCGAAGCGCTCGATGCAACGTCGTCAGCGTCCGCCACGTGCAGTGCGATGTACCTACGTGTTGACTCCCAAGCAACGGCATGGATGAAAGCGATCGCATCTTCGAGTACTTCTTCATCCTGGTTGAAAGTCTCGAACCATTCTGATTGATGTCGGGGAAAAACCAGGCTGCCGATGGCGGCACGCACGAGACGGTTGCGCGAGGTAAGGTCGCGTTCCTGCAGCCATTTGTCGATGCTTGCCGGTAGCGGGATGTTATGCGGAAGGTAATGTCGCTCCTGCGCTGATGGCGCGAGCACGTGATCCCAATCGATGTTTAGCAAGACAGTACCGAACTTCGACTCGATCATCCCGTCGGTAACGTCCGCCAACGCCTCGTCGAACCGCGCACGCCATGCTTCGCTTTCCTGTTCATGCTCGGCGCCAGGGTGCAAGAAGGGAGTCAACGCGATGACACCCGGCCCCGCCAGTGCATCGGCAATGCTTTGGCGCTGCGCGTCGTAGGCAACGGCGAGCTGTGGCCGCGTAAAGAGTGCGCTAAAGAAGCGTCGCCCTCCTGTCAGTACTTTAAGTCTGACCGGCCGCCTCGCCAGTTTGGCCACCACCTCGACGACGACGACCAGATTCGCGATGGCGTACATCTCCGCGAGATCGGCGAAAGGTCCCAGTGTTTTCAGGCCGCCGGCGGTGCGCTTTGGCTGCCCCCAAGCGATCGCCAGATCGAACGGTTCGCTGCGCGCGAGAGCTTCCCGTATCTTTCGCTGCAGGGACGGTGTGTCCAATGTCCCTGCATTCTTGCTGATATGCGGGTTGCGCAAGACTTCACAGATTTGGGCGGCCACGCGCCAATCCGGCTCGTCCAACCTGGAATATAGGCAGCCGGCTGGCAAATCCTCGAGCGCGCTCGAACTAGCCTTGATAAGGCGAGCGACTCGGGTTCCAATGCCCGCTCGAGCGGCGGATACGATTCGTTCGACGTCGCTTCTGCCGATAAGGAGTCCATGCTCCGGATCTGTCGTCAGGTGCTTGCCCAAACGCCTAAACGCTGCTTTGTGAAGGTTGGACTCACTTAGTATTTCCCGTTCGGAAAGCGCTCTTGCCGTCGACATATCTACCCCTTTCGCGTGAGTAACGAGTGAATCTGTCCATTGCCGACGAGGCTGGCTTCGGTCGTGTAGCAAAAAGGCTGTTCCAGTAGTTGGAGGCTATGCAGCGGCCCGTAGCGCATGCGATTGAACTCGGTGTCGGGCATGCGCTCGATCAAAACGGGAGACTCGCCGTTCGATTCGCGTTCCAAGCGGTACCGGAATGTGATTTTGGCACCCGCGCCCGACATGGACAGTCCGCCAGAGCAGTGCTGGGCAGTCATTGAGGCGTCTTGCTGGCTCGCAGAAAGAAAATGCATCTCTCCTTTCTTGCCATGAATGGTTAGCTTGATTGCATGCCTGTCGATTCGCTTAAGGATGTTTAAGTCGCGATCCGTCAGCGAAATGGCTACATACCGGACCGCCGCTTCCCACGCCTGTCGACGCATGCCGTGAAATAGCTCGGTATAGCGTCTGGAAGCGAAATGGTTAGCCGGATGGAGGCCTGCCGCGAATGACCCACGATCGAGCCGTCGATGAAGTGAAGAAACGTAGGCGACGTACGCTTGCTGCACCTGTTCGCCGTAATGCTGTTCCGCAAGGGACGGCGAAGGTGATAGCGCAAACAGGTCCTCGTAGTAGGCCGAGGTCACGATGGACCAAAAGGTAACGCCGAGCTGCATTCCGACGTCGTCAACGTTCTGAATCGCGCACAGACTGCTGTTCACGTCGGCGGGATCGAATAGCGGCCCGTACGTCCCGATAAGCGACTTGCAGTAGTGCTCATATTTCAAAGTGCGCAGCTGTGCTTCCGTAGTTGGGACGCTCTTCTGCACCCAGTCCTCATAGTCGACCAGGGTCACAATATCGCCGACGTCGAGGTGGTCGATCCAGAAGCGCAGTCCCTCCTGGTAAGCGGTCACGAACGTATCAGGGGTTTGACATGCCCGGTTGTATTTGAATCCGTCGGCAAGTATTACGAACTCGCAACCGGTTGGACTTAATGCCTTGATCACCTGCGCCGCTTCCGCGCACCGCGCAAGCGTGTGTATTTCCGCCAAGTCGGGGTACGGGCCGCGATTTTTGATCGGACTGAACGGCTTGCGCGACAGGATCGGGAGGTGCAATCGCAATCGCCGCCCGACCTTTAGGCTTTCCTGAATATGGTCGCGCAGCGCCGTTCGCGACAGGTTCTGTTCCTTTGCCTTGAACCACCAATTGTCGAAAAGCGCTTCGGCAACGAATTCGGCAGGTCCGGGTTTCTTGACTCCATACTGATGCGAATGTTTTCGCGCTCGTGCGATGGTGGCGTTAATGCGTTGCGCCATCGCTTCATTCATTCGCGTGCGTAGCGCGGGTGCGAAATGATCGAGCCAGTAATCTGCGGAAAGTCGAATCGCCTTCGACGCGAATTCGTCTTGAGAGTAAAGATAAAAGCGCTTTTTTCGCGCGAGAGCGATAAGCCTGTGCCCTGAAGAAATTTGGCTTCGTTGCTGCTCGACGTTCAATGCCGGCAGTGCCAGCGCAGAAACAGGCGCGACGTCCTCGCAGACTGCGGTGGTCAGGTCGATGTTCATAGGCTTGCAGATTTTTCCCCGTTGACTCGTTTGCTCGACATGAAAATCGATATGAGCGGGAATGCTAAGTAGTGAATTGAATCGCCTTTAGTTCTATTTTTGACACTTCAAAGCAAGCAACATCTGTTGCAGCAAGCCGATACATCAGGCTGCATCGCATGGTCCGGCCCGAGACCAGCCTATTTTGTGCAAATCAAGATTACGGCAGTGGAATCCATGGTTGCTACAATTTATAATGTCGGAGGCTACCGACAAACAAGATGCCATTCAACTAGGTCCAATAGAGGATTGGTTCGAATTCGCTGTTTGAACGCAGGCGTCTTGCCGAAAACTGTCTCGACTTCGCACATTACTTGCGAGTGAGTACGTGAGCGACGGCGCGGCTCATCGGTCAAGAGGTGTACAGAATTGCTTCTTTTTGGCACCGTGTGACTACCGCCGTGGCGGCTCGGTGGTGTTTTTTGGTGGAGTCTCCCCGTGGCCGCTTTGGGTTCTTCTTCACAGAATTAACTTCTAGACGGACATTTTATGGCTCTACAATGACGAGGGAGGCCACAGGAATGCCCGGGAACCTCAGTGGCGGAAGGCAGCAGGAGTCGAACCTACCAGGGAGTGTCTAGCATCCCCTACTGGGTTTGAAGCCCAGCCGCACCACCAGATACGAATGCCTTCCTTCTGAACAACAGAGTCACAGCCGCCGTTACGATTCGAGAAGATCGTGCAGTTGGCTGTCGGCGCGCAGATGGTGAACGTCGCGCTGGAAGCGAGTATACCCAACCCTGTCGAAGAACTCCAAAATCTGAATCGCGCGTTTGCGTCCGAGGCCGGTCGCATCGCGAAACGCGGAGGCGCTCAGCGAGCCGCCTTGTTCACGCGCAATCTCGGCGATGAGTCTTAACAGTTCGAGGATCGTATCGCGGTGATAGAACAGATCACGCACCACCTGATACACCTCACCCAGCCGGGTCAGCTTGCGTAACACCTGCCGAACCCGATCTTCCGGCGCGCGTACGGACGCGGCAAGATCGCGCACCCACGGCGGATCGTACCGGCCCCGGGCAATCAAAGGCAGCAACGCGCGTGAAAGCGCTTCCTCGGCGGCATCGAGCGAAACGGTATGCGTTGGAAGGTGCAGCCAAGGGCCGCTGCGCGAGATGACGCCGTCGGCGGTCAACGCGTCCACGAGCGCGCGCCATAGCGCGTCTTGCAACAGCGGTGCGGCGATACGGCGCAACCGTGCGGCATCCAGGCCCTGTTCGTCCGGCTGCTGTGTATGAAAACGCTCGAGCGCAGCGACGATCTGTTCGCGCAGGCGGTCTCGATCGCCACGCAAGATCACCACCGCATCGTCGGCTGCCTTCCCCGAGAGCGCGATCTCGAAGGCATCGGCGGGCAGCGTCAACGCATGCGAGGGCAAACCGGTGAGCTGCGTCAGCGCCCCCCGAGTCATGCCATGCGGCGAACACGCCAGCAGCGGCGCGATATTGCCCTCGTCGAGCCAGACGCGCATGGCGTCGAGCCATGCATGCCGCTGCGGCGTGCGGCGCTTCCTTGAGGGGCCGAAAGGATCGAGCACTCTGCCGCCGCCTACGGTACGCGATGCCTGTGCGTTGCGCACGATGAAGCGATCGCCGGGCAACGCGCATACGGGCTTCTCGAATATCAGCTGCACCCGCGCCGTTCCACCGCTTGCGAGCGTCTCGCCCTCGAGCAGCGCAACGTGCGCAACCTGATGTGTGGTCCCCAAATGGACGTGCAGGGGAGACCAATGCCGCAGCGTGAGACCGGCATCCGCCAGCAGGCTCAGCTCCACATCCAGCCGCTCGGACGATTCGGCCAGCCGGCCGTCGACCACCCAGTCGCCGCGTTGGATGGATTCCTTTTCGATGCCGGCGAGGTTGAGCGCGCAGCGCTGACCCGCGCCTCCCGAGGTGGCCTCGCGATTCTGCGCATGGATGCCGCGCACGCGCACGGATTTGCCGGCGGGCGCAAGCAATGCGGTGTCGCCGGTGCCGATGCGCCCGGTAAATACCGTGCCGGTGACGATCGTGCCCTGCCCGGAGAGGGTGAACACCCGGTCTATCGCAAGCCGGAACAGGCCGTTGTCGCGGCGCTGGCGCGAACTCGCCGCCGCGTCCCGCAGGAAAGCATTCAGTTGCGCCACACCGGTATCGCCAGGGCGCGTGGCGTTGGTTTCGAACGATGGCGAGCCGGCCAGCGCGGTGCCGGCGAGCCACGCGCCGATTTCCGCACGCACCTCTTCAAGCCGGGCCTCGTCCACCCGATCGGTCTTCGTCAGCGCCACCGCACCGCGCGTGACGCCCAGCATTTGCAAGATCGCCAGATGCTCGCGGGTTTGCGGCATGATGCCATCGTCGGCGGCGATCACGAGCAGCGCGAAATCGATCCCGCAGGCGCCGGCCACCATCGTATGGACGAGTCTTTCATGGCCGGGCACGTCGATGAAGCCAAGCACGTCGCCATTCTCGAGCGGTGTGTAGGCGTAGCCCAGCTCGATCGAAATGCCGCGCGCTTTTTCCTCGGGAAGGCGATCGGTATCGACACCGGTCAATGCCCGCACCAGCGTCGTCTTGCCATGGTCGATGTGGCCTGCCGTGCCGATGATCATTGGCCCAATTCCTCGCATTGCTGGATGAACGCCGCTTCGTCGGCTGCCTCGAGACAGCGCAGGTCGAGCCGCAGCGCATCGTCGGCAATGCGGCCGATCACCGGGCGAGGCAATTCGCGAAGCCGCTTTTCGAGCGCGAGCAGCGCGCGGCCGCTACGTTTGCCTGCAACACTGCGCACGACGATGCCGTAGCTCGGCAATTGGTCGACGGGCAGGGCGCCGCTGCCGATCTGACTGAACATCGGTTCCGCGCGGACCGAATAAGTATCGCCGAGCGCGTGTTGCAAGACGGCCAGCAGCCGCTCGGCCGTGGCGCGCATCTCGCCTGCGGGCCGCGTGAGCAGACGCAGTGTCGTCAGCCGTTCGCGCAGCAGCTCCGGCGCGCGGTATAGACGCAGCACCGGTTCGAGTGCCGCGAGCGTCAGCTTGCCCACGCGTAGCGCACGTTTTAACGGATGCTTCTTGATTTTGCGGATGAGATCCGCGCGTCCTACGATGAGCCCCGCCTGCGGCCCGCCGAGGAGCTTGTCGCCGCTGAAGGTGACGAGATCCGCGCCACCCTCCACCGTTTCGCGCACCGTCGGCTCGCGTGACAAACCCCATTGCGACAGATCGACGAGCGTGCCGCTGCCGAGGTCTACGGCTACGGGCAGGCGGTGCTTAAGCGCGAGCGGCGCAAGCTCGTCGAGTTCGACGGTCTTCGTGAAACCGCTGATTGCGTAATTGCTGCAGTGGACCTTCATCAGCATGGCGGTGCGGGGGCCAATTGCTTCTTCGTAGTCCTTAAGATGCGTGCGATTGGTCGTGCCGACTTCTCGCAGCTTCGCGCCCGCGCGCGTCATGATGTCGGGAATGCGAAACGCACCGCCGATTTCAACCAGCTCGCCGCGCGAGACGACCACTTCGCGCTTGGCCGCCAGTGCCGACA
>JAXDQB010000376.1:0-3834 GCA_034668065.1 Paraburkholderia sp. | reverse complement strand
ATTGACGCGCTTTTGCGCGTCTCGCGCGCCGGGCGGCTCGAGTATCAATGGCAGCGTGTGAGCGTCGCTCGGACGGTGGCGCGCGTGGTCGAGACGCTGCGCGCGACCATTGCCGAGCGCGGCGTGTCAATTTCGGTGGGCGAGTTGCCGCCCGCGTGGGGGGACCCGACGGCAATCGAGCAGATTTTCGGCAACTTGCTCGGCAACGCCGTCAACTATCTCGATCCCGGGCGCCCGGGCCGCATCGAGATTGGCGCAACGGATGCGCCTGCCGCGCTCGCCGATGCGCGCGCGCGCATGCGGACTTATTACGTCAAGGACAACGGGCTCGGCATCCCGGCGGCATGTATGCCCAAAATGTTCAGCGCGTTTCAGCGGCTGCGCGGCGATCGTGCGAAAGGCGAGGGCATCGGCCTCGCGCTCGTGCGGCGCATCACCGAGCGGCATGGCGGGCGGGCGTGGGTCGAGTCGATGGAGGGCGTCGGGTCAACTTTTTTTGTGATGTTGCCTGAACAACCGCTGCGTGTATCGTAATGGGTTGAACACGGCGATAGCGTCAGCAGTAACGCTACCTGCATAACTTTTTATCAGAGCCAAGAACCCAAGCATGACCGACGTTGTGTCCCGCCCGGAACCCGCCCGTGTGCTTGTCGTCGACGACGACGAGGGCATCTTGAGGCTCGCCTGCAAGTCGCTCCAATGGGCGGGTTGCGTAGTATGCGCGAGCGCTACGCTCGAGGCCGCGCACGAGAGCATAGGGCGCGAACGGCCCGATCTGCTTGTGCTCGATTATCAGCTCGACGGCGTGGAAACCGGGCTCGATTTTTTCCGCCGCCTGCGGCGCGAGGGCGTCCTTCTGCCCGCGATTCTCGTAACGGGCTTCACCGACGAATCGCGCGTGATCGAGGCTTTGCGCGCGGGTGTGTCCGATGTCGTGCCGAAGTCGGACGGCTACCTCGAGTATCTTCCGGAGGCCGTCGAGCGAGTGCTCGCGCAGCTCCGTTTGCAGCGCGCCTCGGCCGAGGCGCTGCTGCTGCGCGACCGGGAGGCGCATTACCGCAGCCTGTCCGAAGCGCTGCCGCATCTCGTATTCACGAGCAATGCACAGGGTGAATGCGACTTCTTTTCCAGGCAGTGGTACGCCTATACCGGGCTCAGCGAGGTGGACTCGCGCGGCCTTGGCTGGCTCGCCGCCGTCCATATCGACGATCGCGACGCGCTGCGCCGCAAGTGGCTCGACGCCGTGCACGGGGCGTCCGCCAACTATCGCCATGAGCTGCGCATCCGCTCGCGCGATGGCGCCTACCGGTGGTTCGATATGCACATCGCGCCGGTGCGTGATGCGAGTGGAGGCGTCGGCAAGCGGTTTGCGAGCTGCACCGACATCCAATCGCAGCGCGAGGCGATCGAGGAGCGCGAACGGCTGCTCGTTGCCGAGCAGAGCGCGCGCCAGACGGCCGAGGAGGCGAACCGCGCGAAGGACCGCTTCCTCGCGATGCTCTCGCATGAGCTTCGTACGCCGCTCACGCCTGTGCTGGCGGGTGCTCACCTGCTCGAGGTAATGCGGGATCTGCCGGATGCGGCGCAAGCGAGCGTCAGGATGATTCGCCGCAACATTGAACTCGAGGCCCGGCTCATCGACGATCTGCTCGATCTGACACGTGTGGCGAACGGCAAGCTGCGCCTGTCGCTCCAGACGGTGGACGTGCACGAAGTCATCGACAGCGTTTTGGAGCTCTTCGGCAGTGAAATCCAGGTCAAACGGCAGGACGTGCATATCGAGAAGGTGGCCGAGAATCATCATGTGATGGCCGATCGCGCGCGGCTGCAGCAGATGTTGTGGAACCTCGTGCGCAACGCGGCCAAGTTCACGCCTGAAGGCGGACACATTTATGTCCGCACCCGTGATGGCCGCATGCAGATCGAGGTTTCGATCGAAGACACTGGCATCGGTATCGCGCCTGATCAGATCGACAAGCTCTTCAACGCGTTCGAGCAGGGCAGCCAGCGGATGACGCAACAGTTCGGCGGTCTAGGGCTGGGCCTTGCGATCACAAAAGCGTTGACCGACGCGCATGGCGGCAGCGTCCGCGCGCAAAGCCCGGGGCCGCATTGCGGGGCGACGTTTACCATTGCACTGCCGACGGTCGCCGCACCGGCCGACGAGCCCGTCGCGGTGCCGCTCGTAGGCGCGGGCGCCGACGAGCGGCTGGCGATCCTGCTCGTCGAGGATCATGCCGATACGGCCGAGGTGATGGCGCAGCTGATGCGGGGGCTGGGGCACGATGTGACGGTTGCGTCGAGTGTCGCGGACGCGCTCGCCGCCGCACAGGCCGCTACACAGGCCTTGCCGTTCGATCTGATCGTGAGCGATATTGGCTTGCCCGACGGTACGGGCATCGATTTCATCGGGGCATTTCGGCAGCGTTCGCAAGTGCCCGCGGTGGCGCTGACGGGATTCGGCACCGACGAGGACATACGGCGTTGCCTCGCCGCCGGATTCACATGGCACCTAACGAAGCCCGTCAATTTCTATCAGCTGGAAGAACTGATTCAGCGCGCGGCCGCCGGCAAATCGCGGGGCAAGGGTGCGCGCGCCGCGCACGCTTGACGCGCCACGGCTGGCCGATTGGTGCGCGCGCTCAGCGCGGTCCGTGCTGTAGCGAGTCGCGGATTTCGCGCAGCAAAAGGGTGTCTTCCGGCGTGGGGGGCAGTGCGGCGGGCGCGGACGAAGCCGGTTTGCGCAGCTTGTTGATGAACTTGACCATCGCAAAGACGATGAGCGCGAGGATCAGAAAGTTGATTAGCACCGTAATGAAGGACCCGTAGCCGAACGCGGCAACACCGGCGGATTGCAGATCCTTGTAGGAATCGGGATTGCCTTTGAAGGCGGGAGGGATATCGCCGAGCCGGACAAACTTATTGGAAAAATCGAGCCCGCCCGTTGCCACGCCGACAACCGGCATAATGAGGTCCTTAACGATGGAGTTCACAATCGTCGAGAAGGCGCCGCCTATGATGACGCCAATCGCCAGATCCATCACGCTGCCCTTCACCGCGAAGTCCTTGAACTCTTTGACGATGCTCATGCTTGTTCCCTCCTTGTAGATGGGGCGCATAAAGGCACGGTGGTGTGGCTGCTGCCTAATCGGAAAACCGATAGTCGCCCGCCCGCACACGCCGCGTGAGCCTTCGAAACGTGAACGTAAAGCCTGGCCACAGCGCGGTGTTTTTACCGCTCTTCGACAAATACCAACTCCGGCATCCCGTGTGCCACACCGAGCGACGCAAAGCATGTTGCAGCTTTTCGTTGAATGCATGCTGCACTTCCCGCCGCACTTCCATCGTACGTGCTCCGCGCCGTTGGAGTGCGCGCAGGCAATCGGCGATGTAGGCGATATGCGATTCGATCATGTAGACCATCGAGTTGTGTCCGAGCCCTGTGTTCGGCCCGATGATCATGAAGAAATTGGGGAAATCGGCAATGCTCGCGCCGAGATAGGCTTGCGGCCCGTCGAGCCGCCAGCGTGCGTCGAGGTCCGCGCCCTTCACACCGATCACGGGAAACGGCGCGCCCGTATCGTTGACCTTGAATCCCGTGCCGCAAATGATGGTGTCGACGGCGTAATGATGCCCGTCTTCCGTGACGATACCGTCCGCGACGATCTCGCGAATCGGCGCTGTGACGAGGTCAACGTTGGGCTGCTTGAGCGCTGGGTAATAATCGCTCGAAAGCAATACGCGCTTGCAACCGAGCCGGTAATCGGGCGTGAGCTTCGCTCGCAGTGCGGGATCTTCGATACGCCGCGCGAGATAGCTGAGGCTGAACGCCAT
>JAXDQB010000375.1:0-3791 GCA_034668065.1 Paraburkholderia sp. | reverse complement strand
CTCGAGCGTGCCCGATCTGCCGTACAAGAACGTCACCATCGTCGACCAGGACGGCAATCTGCTCACGCAATCGGCGCTGGGCTCGGGCCTCGACGCGAGTCAGCTCAAGTATGTGCAACAGCTGGAGCGCGACACGCAGCAGCGCATCGACGCCATCCTCGCGCCGCTATTCGGGCCGGGCAATGCCCACTCGCAGGTGAGTGCCGACGTCGACTTTTCGCAGGTCGAGCAAACGGCCGAGACCTACGGCCCGAACGGCAACCCACAGCAGGCGGCGATCCGCAGCCAGCAGACGAGCGAATCGACGCAGACCGGTCAAAACAGCACCTCGGGCGTGCCGGGCGCGCTCTCGAATACGCCGCCGCAACCGGCCTCGGCACCGGTCGTCGCGGCAAACGGCGCGAGCGCGACGACATCCACGACGCCGCTCAGCTCCACCAAGGACGCAACGACCAACTACGAGCTCGACAAGCACGTCTCGCACATGCAGCAGCCGATGGGCGGCATCAAGCGACTTTCGGCAGCGGTCGTGATCAACTATCGGCCCGTCGTCGACGCCAAAGGCCACGTGACGATGCAGCCGCTCCCGGCCGACCAGCTGGCGAAGGTCGATCAGCTCGTGAAGGACGCGATGGGCTTCGACGCGACACGCGGCGACACCGTCAACATCGTCAACAGCACGTTCATGACGGAAGTCGACCCGCTCGCGAACCTGCCGTGGTGGCGCCAGCCCGACATGATTGCGCTCGGAATGCAGGTGGCCAAATGGGTGGGCATCGGCATCGCCGCGCTGGTACTCTATCTCGTCATGGTCAAGCCGGCACTGCGTCGCGCGTTCCCACCGCCGCAGCCGCCGGCTCAGCTGGCGGGCCCCGGCCTCGGCATAACCGACGAGGCGATGCTGCTCGACGGCGCGCCGACAACCCCCTCGCCCGTCGCGGCTGCGGCAGCGGCCCTTCAGCAAGGCGACGGTGCGGAAATCAACCTGCTCGCGTTCGAGAACGAGAAGCAGAAATTCGAGCGGAACCTGGAGTACGCGCGGTCGATCGCGCGCCAGGATCCGAAGATTGTTGCGACAGTGATCAAAAGTTGGGTGTCCGATGAGCGCTGAGGGCGTCAACAAGAGCGCGCTGCTTCTCATGTCGCTTGGCGAGACGGAAGCGGCGGAAGTGTTCAAATTCCTCGCACCGCGCGAAGTGCAGAAGATCGGCGCCGCGATGGCGTCGCTCAAGAACGTGACGCGTGAGCAGGTCGAGACCGTGCTGCAGGATTTCGTCAAGGAAGCCGAGCAGCATACGGCCTTGTCGCTCGATTCGAACGAATACATCCGTTCGGTGCTCACCAGAGCGCTTGGCGAGGACAAAGCCGGCGTACTCATCGACCGCATTCTGCAGGGCAGCGACACGAGCGGCATCGAAGGCCTGAAGTGGATGGATTCCGCCGCGGTCGCCGAGCTCATCAAGAACGAGCACCCGCAGATCATCGCGACGATTCTCGTTCACCTCGACCGCGATCAGGCTTCGGAAATCGTCGGATGCTTCACCGACCGGCTGCGCAATGACGTGCTTCTGCGCATCGCGACGCTCGACGGCATTCAGCCGGCCGCGCTGCGCGAACTGGACGACGTGCTGACAGGCCTGCTCTCGGGCAGCGACAACTTGAAGCGCAGCCCGATGGGCGGCGTGCGCACGGCGGCCGAAATCCTCAACTTCATGGCGAGCGCCCACGAAGAGACGGTACTCGAGAACATCAGGGAATACGACGCGGACCTCGCGCAAAAGATCATCGACCAGATGTTCGTGTTCGACAATCTGCTTGACCTGGAAAGCACGGCGATCCAGCTGATTCTGAAGGAGGTGGAATCGGAAGCGCTCATCATCTCGCTCAAGGGCGCGCAGCCCGCGTTGCGGCAGAAGTTTCTGTCGAACATGTCGCAGCGCGCAGCGGAGCTGCTCGCGGAGGACCTCGACGCGCGCGGGCCGGTGCGCGTGTCCGAAGTCGAGACGCAGCAGCGCCGCATCCTTCAGGTTGTGCGCAACCTCGCGGAGAGCGGTCAGATCGTGATCGGCGGCAAGGCGGAAGACGCTTATGTCTGATTCGCGCGGCTCGGAGAAGGGGCGGCTCTCGGCGTACCAGCGCTGGGAGATGGCATCGTTCGACCCGCCGCCCCCGCCGGATCCTGTCGAGGAAAGTGCGCTCGAAGCCGAGCTGCAACAGCTGCGCGAGGCCGCGCATGAGCAAGGCTTTGCGTCGGGCCATGTGGCCGGCCAGGCGCTCGGCTACCAGGCCGGCTTCGACCAGGGGCACACGCAGGGATTCGAGAAAGGCCGCCACGAAGCGCAGGCACAAGCCGCGCAACTCGCCCAGCTCGCCGGCGCATTCAAATCGGCACTCGACGGCGTAGAAAGCGAACTCTCCGAATCGCTCGTCGCGCTTGCGCTCGATATCGCCCAGCAGGTCGTGCGCCACCACATTACGCATGACCCGGCCGCGCTGGTCGCCTGCGCGCGCGAGATTCTAGCCGCCGAACCCGCACTCGCTGGCTCGCCTCAGCTCATCGTCAATCCGGCTGATCTGCCGGTGGTGGAAGCCTATCTCAAAGAGGAGCTCGACTCGCTCGGCTGGCAAGTGCGCACCGAGGCGGCCGTGGAACGCGGCGGCTGCCGGGCGCAAGCGGCGAGCGGCGCAATCGACGCGAGCGTCGGCACGCGCTGGGAGCGCGTCGCGGCGGCGCTCGGCAAGGTGAGCCAATGGTGACCGGGCGCACGGTCGAGGCCCTGCAAGCAAGCGGCATGTCACCGCTCGAGGCCGAGCTCGCGCTCGCATCGTTCGGCCCGCAAAGCGCGAGCGCGCCTGCCACCGAGCCCGCCGCCGCGCCCACCGCTCATGCGACCACGCGCGGGGATGCGGGCGCCCCTTACGCGCGCGCCCGCAAGGCGATCGTCGCGCCTTCGCTGCGCATGCCGCTCAACACGCCCAACCCGGCGCTCGCGGGCAATCCGCACCTCGCCGCCTGGCGCGCGCGCCTCAATGAGGTCGGCCAGCGCAATGCCATCGCGCGTCCGCTCCTGTCATGCGGGCGTCTGACGCGCGCGGCCGGTCTCGTGCTCGAAGCGGTCGGACTGCGGCTTGGGGTCGGCGCGGAATGCATGATCGAGCTGCCGCCGGGCAGCGCGCTGCCGATGGCCGAGGCGGAAGTTGTCGGCTTCGCGGCCGATCGTCTGTTTCTGATGCCGACAACCGATGTTGCGGGCCTTTTGCCCGGTGCGGGGGTCTTCCCGCGAGAATGCGCGCCTGTTGCCGACCCGCTTTCCGGCGCTAAGCGGCTGCCCATTGGCTGGGGCATGCTCGGACGCGTGGTGGACGCGGCCGGACGGCCGCTCGACGGCCTCGGCGAACTCGACGCCGTCGCCGATGCGCCGCTTTCCGCACCGACGATCAACCCGCTTCAGCGCGAGCCGATCAATCAGGTGCTCGATGTAGGCGTGCGCGCGATCAACGGCCTTCTGACGGTCGGGCGCGGCCAGCGCATGGGACTTTTCGCCGGCTCGGGCGTCGGCAAATCGGTGCTGCTCGGCACAATGGCGCGCTATACCAGCGCCGAAGTCATCGTCATCGGCCTTATCGGCGAGCGCGGGCGCGAAGTGAAGGAATTCATCGAGCAGATTCTCGGCGAGGAGGGCCTTGCCCGCTCGGTCGTGGTGGCCGCGCCGGCCGACGTTTCGCCGCTACTGCGCATGCAGGGCGCCACTTACGCCACCTCGCTGGCCGAATATTTCCGCGACCAGGGC
>JAXDQB010000374.1:0-4124 GCA_034668065.1 Paraburkholderia sp. | reverse complement strand
AAAAGAACCCGGCGCAGTGCGCGCCGGATGATCGAAGTGCCGAGTGGATCTTGTAATCGAATTTGGCGCGGATTCCGCAATAGGGTTTTTGAAGCCTGCGGGTTGCGTCGAATGGCCTATCCCGCGGCCACGCGGCGCAGCGCCGGGCGCCGTGCGCGGCGCTCTATCAGCGCCGTGTACTTCTCGACATAGGCTCGCGCCATGGCCTGGGAAGTGAAGCGGCGCTCGAACTGAGCGCGAATTTTTTCGCGCGATAACTCATCCAGCCGCTGGAGTGCCGCGACCGCGCTGTGCACATCCTCGACGATATATCCCGTCAACCCGTGGTCGATCACCTCGGGCACCGAGCCGCGGTTGAACGCGATGACGGGTGTGCCGCACGCCATCGCCTCGATCATCACGAGCCCGAATGGCTCGCACCAGTCGATCGGAAAAAGCAGCGCCTTGGCGCGCGAGAGGAATTCGGGTTTGCCGGCTTCGTCGATTTCGCCGATGAACTCAACGTGTGCCTCGCCCAGCAGCGGTTCGATTTCCGTCTTGAAGTATTCGCGGTCCACCTTGTCGACCTTCGCCGCAATCTTGAGCGGCAAGCCGCTCATGGCGGCGATGCGGATCGCGGTGTCGACGCGTTTTTCCGGGCAGATGCGGCCGAGGAAGGCCAGGTACTCGGGCTTGCAATGCGGCTGCGGCGTCAGCAGCCGCTCGGGCAGCCCGTGGTAGACGGTGCCGAGCCAGTGAGCCTGCGGCAGCGGCGTGCGCTGAGATTGCGAGATCGAAATGACGGGCGCGTCGGTAAACGTGTTGAAAACGGGCTGCAGTTCCGGGAGATCGAGGCGTCCGTGCAATGTGGTCAGCGAGGGCGTATCGACACCCTCGAACAAGGCGAACGGCAGATAGTCGAGGTGGAAATGCAGCGCGTCGAAAGCGCCTGCGGCGCGGCGCACTCGGTCGAGCAGCATCATATGCGGCGCAAGCTGGTCGCGAATCGACGGATCGAGCCGTAACGCCCGCGGCCAAGCGGCTTCGAGCTTGGCCGACGTGACCGAGTCGCCGCTCGCGAACAGCGTCACCTCGTGGCCGAGTTCGACGAGAGCCTCAGTCAGGTACGACACGACGCGTTCAGTGCCACCGTAGAACTTCGGGGGAACGGCCTCGTAAAGCGGCGCGATTTGAGCGATGCGCATGTGTGAGTCTCCTTGCAGAAATGCAGAAAAAGAGCGGCGCGGCGATCGCCCTCGCGCCGGGTAAGGGGGTAGGGGTAGGGGGTCTCATTGCCATTATCAGGAGAGGGCGAGGCGCTGAAGAGCGCATTTTCAAACCCTTAATCCTTGTTACAGCCCGACACGGCACGGGCTGCGGCCATGCGCCACAGGCGTAGCCGTTGGAAGGCCGAGCTCGGCGGCGTTCGCACGCCGACAAAATGTTGCACAACGATGACGGCGCTCCCTATAATTCGCGCGTCGCCACAGCGGACGATGCATTCTATCGACTAGTGCCATTTCCTGTGCGCACGTGCGCAGCTTCCTGATAAGCAAAAAGACGGTCAAGGGTAAACTGCTGCGAATTAGCACTTTATGGCTTGCTGCCGCCCCATGCAGGGGGCGGTTGGCCGTAGTCGTGAGTGCTTCCTGCTGTCCTGTACACAGCTGCCGGCCCATGCTAATACTTCAGCATGCATCCGGTCATAAGTTATGCATGTAGGATAAATTCCTACATGCATAATGGGTAATTCCTTCGGTTGCGGAAGGCCTTCTTCCGATTTCCACTCTTTTTACATTTCGACACAATTCTCCCAACACCACGAGCGGTCGGCTCGCGAAGGAAAGTTTTTCCCTCGTCGAGCAAACGTTTCCGAACGGCTGGCCACTCGATTGACCCGGGGGAATCATGAGCGCGACGAGCGAAATGCTCAGCGAGATCAAGGAAGTCAACCTCGCATACCTGCTTCTGGCGCAACGCTTGTTGCGCGAAGATAAGACGATGGGGATGTTCCGTATGGGTATCGCCGAAGAGCTTGCCGACGTGCTGGCAAATCTGTCGCTTGCCCAGACCGTGAAGCTCGCGGCGTCGAATCAGCTTTTGTGCCGTTTTCGCTTCGACGATCACGCGGTTCTTTCGGCGTTGGCGGACAAGGGCAAGTCTGCTGCGCTGTCGCATGCGCACTCGGCCATTTTGATGGCGGGTCAGCCGGCGGAAACGATGGCTTGAGGCCCTGGAGTTCGGGCGATACGGCAAGACGAAGAATCAAGGAACGCGGGGCGAACGGTCGCTATGGCAACGAAGAGCGTAGTGCTCGAAGTGAAGGAAATCACGCTGGCGATCGAGCTGATCGAGCTCGGTGCACGTTTGCAATTGCTCGAAGCCGAAACCAGCCTTTCGCGTGACCGGCTCATCAAGCTGTATAAGGAACTGAAAGGTGTCTCGCCGCCCAAGGGCATGCTGCCATTTTCGACGGATTGGTTCATGACCTGGCAGCCGAATATCCATTCGTCGCTTTTCTACAATATTTACCGCTTCATGGCCCGCCACAGCGGCTGTGAAACCATTCAGTGCATCGTCAAAAGCTACCGGCTGTACCTTGAGCACACGGTCTTGCACGGCGATGAGCCGCTCTTGAGCCTCACGCGCGCCTGGACGCTCGTGCGCTTTTTCGAATCCGGCATGCTGCAGATGACGTCCTGCGTGCGCTGCAAAGGACACTTCGTTGCACACGCCCACGATCCGCAGCACGGCTTCGTCTGCGGGCTGTGCCAGCCGCCCTCGCGGGCCGGCAAGACTAAGAAGTCCGCCGCCAAAGCTGCCGAGGCCAGTCTGGCCGTGGCCGCGTGATTGCCCCGCTACGTAATTGGCCCGTATGCGGCTGAGGTTGACCGCTTGCGGGCGCCTTTCGGTTTACGCCTGCCGCGCGTTTTTCCTCAAAGTTTCGGCTTGCTTGCCGTTAACCGGATTAACGGCGGCCTCTGCGCCGATCTTTGTGAGGACCCGGCAGTGCTGATTTTGGTGGGAACAGTCGTGACCCTGCTGTCCGTCTTCGGCGGCTATGCGCTGGCAGGCGGCCATCTGGGTGCGCTCGTGCAGCCGGAAGAGGGGCTGATGATCGTCGGCGCAGGTGTCGGCGCGTTCATCCTTGGCAACGGGATGAAGACGATCAAGTCCACGTTCAAGCTGCTGCCGACTCTCTTCAAGGGCCCGAAGTACACGAAGGACGTGTATATGGAGCTCCTGGCGCTCCTTTACGTTCTGCTTGCGAAGGCGCGCAAAGAAGGCACGCTCACGCTCGAGGCCGACATCGAAGATCCGGAGAAGAGCCCGATCTTCACGCAGTATCCGAAGATCCTCGCCGACAAGCACATCATCGAATTCGTCGCCGATTATCTGCGGCTGATGGTGGGCGGCAACATGAACGCGTTCGAGATCGAGAGCCTCATGGATGAGGAGATCGAGACGCATCACGCCGAGAACGAAGGGCCGGCGCACGCGCTCATGCGCGTAGGCGACGCCATGCCCGCGTTCGGCATCGTTGCTGCGGTGATGGGTGTCGTTCACACGATGGCGTCCGCGGATAAGCCGCCCGCCGTGCTCGGCGCGATGATCGCGCAGGCGCTCGTCGGCACGTTCCTTGGAATTCTCCTCTCGTATGGGCTGATCAGTCCGCTTTCGAGCCTTGCGGAGCAGCGTGTGGCGGAGTCGACAAAGATGTTTCAGTGCATCAAGGTCACGATTCTCGCGAGCTTGAACGGCTATGCACCGTCGATTGCGGTGGAGTTCGGCCGCAAGGTGCTCTTCTCGCCTGAGCGTCCCTCGTTCCTCGAGCTCGAGGAGCATGTGCGCCGCGTGAAGGCGAAGTAGAAGAAGTACGACCAGGCAGGCGGGTGGGCTCGTCTCAAGGGAAAACGCGCAATGAGCAACGGCAAGGACAAGGCGATCGTCGTCAAGCGCATGGCGCCCGCTAAAAAAGGGCACCACGGCGGTGCGTGGAAGCTCGCGTATGCGGACTTCATGACCGCGATGATGGCGTTCTTTCTGTTGATGTGGTTGCTGAGCGCAGTCACGCCGACCCAATTGAAAGGAATTGCCGACTATTTCAGTCAGCCGCTCAGGGCGGCGTTGTTCGGCGGCGATCG
>JAXDQB010000373.1:0-2909 GCA_034668065.1 Paraburkholderia sp. | reverse complement strand
GCATCGGTGCGAGCGCAGCGTCGCGCACCGAAAGGCGCGCCTTGACGAGATTGCCAAGCTCGAGCAGGCGCATGCCAAGCCGATAGGTGCCGGGATCCGAGCGATCGACAAGGCGGCAGGTGACCATGTCGTTGAGGATGCGGTGCGCCGTCGACGGATGTAGTTCCGTGCGCAGCGCGAGTTCTTTGAGGCTGACCGGGTCGCTATGAGCCGCAAGGGCGTCAAGAAGGCGCATCATGCGTTCGATGACCTGGATCGACGTCTTGAAGTCCGGGTTCGTGTCGCTCATCGTGAATCGAATGACGCAGAGCAAAAATTCATTGTATCTCGTATTGTGAAAAAAGCGAACGCCGTTGACTAAAGATCAGGCACCGACTCGTGAGGATTTCCGTCGCGAGCCTTCGAAAACGACGGATAATGACAGGCGTTTTCTCATCGGAGTGGCCATGCGCGTCGGGTTGTTCGTCACTTGCCTAATCGATCTCATGCGCCCCGAGATCGGCTTTTCGGTCGTCAAGCTGATCGAACGGGCCGGGTTCGAGGTCGTCGTGCCGCCTGCGCAGACATGCTGCGGCCAACCGGCTTACAACTCGGGCGAGCGTCGCATCGCGCGCGATCTGGCCGAGAAGACGCTGCGAGAGTTCGAGCAGTATGATTATGTGGTAATTCCTTCGGGGTCCTGCGGCGGCATGATCGCGGTGCACTACGCCGACCTTTTTCAGGACGATCCTGAACTGATGGGCCGCTTCGGACGCTTGCGCCCAAAGGTGTACGAGCTGACAGATTTTCTTGTGAATGTGGCGAAGGCGGAATTGGCGCCGGGGAAATTTGCCGGTCCCGTCACCTATCACGATTCGTGCTCGGGCCTGCGCGAGCTTGGGGTCAAGAAACAGCCGCGTGCGCTGCTTGCGCAAAAGGGCGTTGCAGTAAACGAGATGAGGGGCTGCGAGCACTGCTGCGGCTTCGGAGGCACGTTTGCCGTAAAGTACGGCAATATTTCGACGGCGATCGTCGACGAAAAGTGCGAGAACATCCGCGCGAGCGGGGCTGAGACGGTGGTGCTGGGCGATCTCGGCTGCATCCTGAATATTGAAGGCCGCCTACGGCGCACCGGCGACGCGACTACACGCGTATTCCATATCGCCCAGGTGCTCGCGGAAGACGTTTGACGCGGCCGTCCACTCGCTGATACGGGTCTTTCATGCAAGTCCAATCGATGCACTTCAAGGCGCGGGCGAAAGAGAATCTCGCCAACGCGCGTCTGCAGCAGAATCTGACAAAGCTCTCGACGAAATTCGTCTCTGCGCGCGCCGTCGTCATGGAGGCGATCGATTTCCAGGCGACGCGCGCCGAGCTCAAGGCGCGCCGCAATCGCGCGCTCGACAATCTCGACGTCTGGCTTGAAACGTTCGAGCGCGAGGCGACGCGGCGCGGCGTCACCGTGCTTTTTGCCGAGACGACGCGCGACGCGGCGCTCCTCGTGGCCGAAATTGCCCGCCGGCACGAGGTCAGGAAGGTCATCAAGACGAAATCGATGGTCTCCGAGGAGATGCGCCTGAACGCGGTGCTGGGCGAGATGGGCGTGCAGTCGGTCGAGACGGATCTCGGCGAATACATTCTGCAGATCAACAACAACGAGCCGCCCAGCCACATCATTGCCCCGGTCGTGCACAAAGATAAGGATGAGATCGCCGATCTCTTCGCAAAAACGCACGGGAGTGAGCGTCTCACGGAAATTCCGCAAATGACGCGCGAGGCACGCGAAGTTTTGCGGCCTCATTTCATGTCGGCCGACATGGGCGTGACCGGCGGCAACTTTCTGATTGCAGAAACAGGATCTGTCGTGCTCGTCACCAACGAGGGCAACGAGGGCATGTGCACCGTGATGCCGCGTGTGCACGTCGCGGTCACGGGCATCGAAAAAGTGCTGCCGACGCTGGAAGACCTCGCTACCGCCATGCGCCTTTTGCCGCGTTCGGCGACGGGGCAGACGATGTCGAACTACTTCTCGCTGCTGACTGGGCCACGCGGCGAGGCTGACGGAGAGGGTCCGGAGCACATGTACGTGGTGCTCGTCGACGGCGGGCGCACGGGTCTTATCGGTGGGGAATTTCAGGAGATGCTGCGCTGCATTCGTTGCGGCGCGTGCATGAACCACTGCCCGGTGTATCAGAAGGTCGGTGGCCAGGCTTACGGCTGGGTCTATCCAGGGCCGATGGGCTCGGTGCTCACGCCGAGCTACGTCGGGATCGACAAGGCGCTCGATTTGCCGCAGGCGGCCACGCTTTGCGGCGAGTGTAATAGCGTCTGCCCGGTTGGCATACCGCTTTCGGATCTGCTACGTAAGCTGCGCGAGAAGCAAATGGAGCGCCATCTGCGTCCGCTAAGCGAACGCGCGGCGCTGGCGGCCTGGGGCTTCGTCGCGATGCGACCGATGCTCTACGGGCTCGTCACAAAACTGGCGGTACGCGTGCTCGAAAAGATGGGGGGGCGCAATCGCTCGATCGCGCGTCTGCCGTTGGGGCAAGGATGGACCGCCACACGCGAGATGCCAGCCCCCGTGGGCCGCACTTTCCGCGAACTTTACGCGGCGCAGCGCAGCCACATCGATAGCACAGGGCGGTAAGCAGCCGCGCGCGACAATCAACGGCGGCAGCAGGCAGCCGAGGTCGGCCTACGCCGCTGTTGCGTGAGCGATTGGCATGATTGTTCTGTTTTACGCAACGTTGAATTCTCTATGAGTATATTTATATTGATAGCCACTACCTATAGAATTCGTCTCGTGATGTGAGGGTGTGCGAATGGCGTGCGCCCGAAACGTGAAGGGGCGCAAGATGAAAATGACAATATCTGGCTATTGGCCTCTCGTCGTGGCAGTGACGCTGGTGACCCTGTCGGCGCTGCAGGCT
>JAXDQB010000372.1:0-8574 GCA_034668065.1 Paraburkholderia sp. | reverse complement strand
GCCGACTTTTTTGTCCGCCCGAAGTCCTTCGGGCGGACATCCCGCCTTACGCTTCGCTCAGCGACAGCCGACTGACTGAGGCGCCGCCCGGCAGGCCGTCGCACTCGGCGTGGCCGGCGTCATCCTGCTTCGGTGCGATGCTGACGTCGATGTCGACGTGATCCGTCTCAAAAAAGAATCCGAAGAACGGATGATTGACTTTCGCCCAGCGCTGACGGACCCAGGCAACCGGTTTCGCCATCACCCGATGCGGCATCCCGCCAACGTGCGTCATCGGCAAAAATTCGTTTTGGCCATATACGTCTTCAAACATCATGGATTCGTATTCCCGATCAAGCGGTGAACGCGCCGTAATCAACATCCAGTCGACCTCGTTCTGCGCGCAATACATGAAAAACGCCTTACACAGAGCCACCTTCACCACCCGACCGATCGCCCCGCGCGCGACGCCGAGCCGCGTCGCCTCGGCAAGACGCGCCTGGCGCAGCCACTCCGGCAGGCGGACCGATTGTTCGACGGCCAGCGGACCGAATGCGTTCGTCTGCACCCGCATCGTGCCGAGCGGGCCGCCATCCAGCCGCGACTGCACGAGCAGCACGACCGTGCCGGGCGCGGCATCCAACGCTTCGACGCCCATGGTCTCAGCGAATTCCGGCAAGTGGCGCCCATAGGCGGCGCGGCGCATCTCGACGGCCTTGTCGAGCTCCGCCGGATTGCTTACCACCTTTATCGTAAACGGCAACCTTTCCGTTTTCTTTACGGTGCTTTTGTTAAAGCGTTCTCCGATCGACGTATAACCAGTATTTTGAGTCAAAACGACTGAATCAATGCGGTCCATTTGAAATCCCGTAAGTGAATGAGAAAAAAGATGTCGCGCTTGAAGCGGCAAAGTCGCTCTTAACGCGACAAACTAGATTCTCATGGACAAAACACGGTGTTATGTATTGCCGGGAGAATTCGGAGAGGCGGCCTTGAAAGGCGGGCGTTTTGGGGAATGGGAGAATTTTGCGCGATAGTTTTTAAATCACCTTGTCGACCATTGCGGCGAGCCAAAAAGTGAGAGGGAAGACTGGGTCGACACTCGGCGCCCACCGTTTCGGAGTAGGCCCCTTTGTGCTATTTGCTGCGTGTGTCGACGGCTTCCGTGTCAACCGTCAACGAAAAGAATTTGCGTCGTCAATTTTTCTTTCACGTCAGGTTATTCGGCCGCCGCTTGCAACGCAGCCCCGCCCCGCGCCGCCGCGCTGGACATGGGCAGCGCTGCCTTTGGCGTTGCGTTCGCTGCTACAATGCTCGAACCATGAGAAACAGCAGCCGATTCCCATCCCTCCTCCTCTTCGGTTGGTGGCGTTAGCCGCCACGACACTGCACGCGCTCGCGTTTAGGCAAGCCCCATCAGCGCGATGGGGTAACGGGGTGAAAAGTTTACGAACACTCACCTACCAACCCGAAAAAGTTCCTATTTTTTAATGGATTGGAGGAAATTATGCTCCTCATGATCGATAACTACGATTCGTTCACCTACAACATCGTCCAATACTTCGGCGAACTTGGCGAAGACGTACGCACGTACCGCAACGACGAGATCACACTCGACGAGATCGAGGCCCTTAACCCTGAGCGCATCTGCCTGTCGCCCGGGCCGAGCAATCCGCAGCACGCGGGCATCACGCTCGATGTGCTGCGCCACTTCTCGGGCAAGAAGCCGATTCTCGGCGTGTGCCTCGGCCATCAGGCGATTGGCGAAGCATTCGGCGGTCGCGTTGTGCGCGCGAAGACAATCATGCACGGCAAGGTGAGCCGGATCGAGACCGACGGCAAGGGCGTGTTCGCCGATCTTCCGAAGCACTTCGACGTGACGCGCTATCACTCACTGGCAATCGAGCGCGAGACGCTGCCCGAGTGCCTCGAAGTCTCCGCATGGACCGAAGACGGCGAGATTATGGGCGTTCGCCATAAGTCGCTTCTCGTCGAAGGCGTGCAGTTTCACCCCGAATCGATTCTCTCCGAGCACGGCCATGCGCTGCTCGAAAACTTCGTAAAAGCGGCGAAGGCGGCAGAAGCGGCACACGCGGCAACCGTCTGAATCAACGGATGCCACCCGCTCCGGAACAACCAGCAACACCACATGACAATCACCCCACAAGAAGCGTTGCAGCGCACGATCGAGCATCGCGAAATTTTTCATGACGAAATGCTGCATTTGATGCGGCTCATCATGCGCGGCGATCTGTCGCCCGTCATGTCGGCCGCCATCATTGCGGGCTTGCGCGTCAAGAAAGAAACGATCGGCGAGATTGCTGCAGCCGCTACCGTCATGCGCGAGTTCGCGAATCACGTGCAGGTGGCCGACAACTCGAATTTTGTCGACATCGTCGGCACCGGCGGCGACGGCTCGAACACCTTCAACATCTCGACGGCGACGATGTTCGTCGCGGCGGCAGCGGGTGCCAAGGTGGCCAAGCATGGCGGCCGCAGCGTGTCGAGCAAGTCGGGCAGCGCCGACGTGCTCGAAGCACTGGGCGTCAACATCGATCTGCAACCTGAGCAGGTGGCGGAATCGATCGCTCAGACGGGTATGGGCTTCATGTTCGCGCCGAACCACCATCCGGCGATGAAGAACATTGCGCCGGTGCGCCGGGAACTCGGCGTGCGGACCATTTTCAATATCCTCGGCCCGCTCACGAACCCTGCCGGCGCGCCGAACCAGCTGATGGGCGTGTTTCACCCCGATCTCGTCGGCATTCAGGTTCGCGTCATGCAACGGCTCGGCGCGAATCATGTCATCGTCGTCTATGGCAAGGACGGCATGGACGAGGTTTCGCTTGGCGCGGCCACGCTCGTGGGCGAACTGCGCGACGGCCAGATCCACGAATATGAAATCCATCCGGAAGACTTCGGCTTGCAGATGGTGTCGAACCGTTCTCTGAGAGTAAACGATGCAGGCGAATCGAAACAGATCCTGATCGAAGCGCTCGAGAATCGTCCCGGCGTGGCGCGCGAAATCGTCACGTTCAACGCCGGCACGGCGCTCTATGCGGCAAACGTGGCAGCATCGATCGCTGACGGCATTCAGATTGCTCGCGAAGCGATCGCGTCGGGCCGCGCGCGATCGAAGGTCGACGCGCTCGCGCAGTTTACGCAGCAATTCAAGCACTGAGTAAAGAAACGAAGGCATTTCCCATGAGCGACATTCTCGAACGCATCATCGCGGTCAAGCGAGAAGAGGTGCGGGCCGCGCAGCTGAGCGCACCGCTCGAAGAGCTGCGGCTCGAAGCATCGGCGCGCGATCTGCGCGACTTCGTCGGCGCTTTGCGCGCCAAGCATGCGGCCGGCCAGGCCGCCGTCATCGCCGAAATCAAGAAAGCGAGCCCGTCCAAAGGCGTGCTGCGCGAGCATTTCGTGCCGGCCGAAATCGCGCGCTCCTATGAGCGCGGCGGGGCGGCGTGCTTGTCCGTGCTCACCGACGTCCAATTCTTCCAAGGCAGCGCGGCGTACCTTGAGGAGGCCCGCGCAGCCTGCAGTCTGCCGGTGCTGCGCAAGGACTTCATCGTCGATCCTTATCAGATCCTCGAGGCGCGTGCGATGGGGGCGGATGCGATTTTGCTGATCGCCGCCGCGCTCGCGACGCCGCAGATGCGCGAACTCGAAGCGTTCGCGCACTCGCTCGGGCTCGCGGTGCTCGTCGAAGTCCACGACGAGAAGGAACTCGACGAAGCCTTGACGCTCAACACGCCGCTCATCGGTATCAACAATCGGAATCTGCGCACGTTCGAGACGTCCATCGAAACGACGCTCGGCATGCTCGAAAAGGTGCCCGCCGAGCGCATCGTCGTCACGGAATCGGGCATCCTTTCGCGCGCGGACGCAGACCGGATGCGCGAGCAATCGGTGCATACGTTCCTCGTTGGCGAGGCGTTCATGCGCGCCAAGGAACCCGGCACGGAACTCGCGCGGATGTTCTTCTGACTGCCCTTTCGGGATCCGGTGCGCTTTGTCGCATCATCTGTCGGCCAATTGAGATGGTTAACTTAGCCACCCGATTCAGATCGCAGATTCACGTCGCTAATTCAACTCGCACACACGCATATGGGCATCGAACGCGAAATCAAGCTGGCACTGCCGCCAGAACAAGCCCAAGCCGCGGCACGATACTTCGCCGAAACAACCGGCGACGCAGAGCGCAAAGTGCCGCTCGACAACATCTATTTCGATACGCCGTCGCTCTCGCTCACGCAGGCGAAGATTGCGCTGCGCCTGCGCAAGACGCCGAACGGTTGGCTGCAAACGTTGAAGGCGGCCGGTACAGCCGAAGGCGGGCTGCACAGCCGTCACGAATGGGAAACGCCGGTGGCAGGCGAGGCGCTCGAGTTCAATGCGCTCGCTGCGGCCTGCGACGACGAAGAAGCGCTCGACGTGCTGCGTCGTGCAGCGCCGCAGCTGTGCGAAATCTTCCGGACGCGGTTCATGCGTCAGTTGTGGCAGTTGACGTTCGGCGGCGCACGGATTGAAGCAGCCATTGATCGGGGCGAAGTGACAGCCGAAGTGGAAGGCGCGACGCGGCGCACGCCAATCAGTGAAATCGAACTGGAGCTGATAGAAGGCGACGAGTCGGCACTTCATGCGCTAGCCGCCGAATTGTCATCAAAGGTGCCCGGTCTGGCGCCGGAGAACGTGAACAAGGCGCAGCGCGGCTACCGGCTGCGCGCAGGCTGACCCATAAGCGATGGCGCGCTCCCGTTCATCTCGATCCGTGTGTTCGCCGCAAGCGACACTCTTCGATTCGCCGACATCAAGCGCCGGGCAATCATGCATCGCCGCCATGCCTTCAGGGCTTATCGAGCCTATGAAGCCCCAGTTCGACGCGTTGCCACCCGAATGGCGCGAGCATCTGCGCCCGTTCCTCGAGAGCGACGCCTATGCGCCCCTGTGCCAATTCGTTGACGACGAGCGCGCGGCCGGAAAGACCATCTATCCGGCCGATGTGTTTCGCGCGCTGCGCCTGACGAGTCCTGACGACGTCGAAGTGGTTATCGTCGGACAAGACCCGTATCACGGCGAGGACAACGGCCATCCCCAGGCGCACGGACTCGCGTTTTCTGTACCGCCGCCGGTTCGGCCACCGCCGTCGCTTCGGAACATCTTCAAGGAGATCGCCGCCAATTTCGGCTACGAGGTGCCGCGTCACGGTTGCCTCGACGCATGGGCGAAGCAAGGCGTGCTGCTGCTTAATACGGTGCTGACGGTTCAACGCACAAAAGCAGCGAGCCATGCCAAGCACGGATGGGAGAGGTGCACCGATACGCTTATTCGCGAGCTCGCGCAGCGGCACGAAGGGCTCGTGTTCATGCTCTGGGGCGCGCACGCCCAGGCCAAGCGCGCGCTGCTCGACGCACGGCCCCACTGCGTGCTCGAGGCGCCACATCCGTCGCCACTCTCGGCGCATCGTGGCTTTCTAGGCTGTCGCCACTTCGCCCTGGCTAACGAGTTCCTGGTCTCGCGCGGCCGTAAGCCCATCGACTGGCGGTTACCCGAAGCGGCCGAAGCGCTCGAACGATAACGCTCGACCGGTGCAAGCACGCGGGCGCGGCATGACGCCGGACGCCGGACGCCCGTCGCTCGTCAAACCGCAAACCGCAAACGGCTTACGCCACGGCCTCGATGGCCTCGCGAGCGCTGGTCATGCCTGCGACGTTGGCATCCGGGCCGAGGTTCAACCCTTCCGCAAAGATGACGTTGACGTCGGTGATGCCGAGGAAGCCGAGGAACGACTTGAGGTACGGCACCTGCGTGTCGTTCGGCGTGCCCGCGTACATGCCACCGCGTGCCGTCACGATGAACACTTTCTTGCCCGTCACGAGCCCCTCGGGACCGTTCGCCGTATAGCGGAAGGTGACGCCGGCGCGCGCAATCCAATCGAAGTAAGCCTTGAGCTGCGTCGACACGCCGAAGTTGTACATCGGAGCGCCGATCACAATGATGTCGGCTGCTTGCAGCTCGGCGATCAGCGCGTCGCTGCGCGCGGCAATGGCCGCTTGCTCGGGCGTGCGCTTATCGGCCGGCGTGAAGAAAGCGCCGAGGACCGTATCGTCCAGGTGCGGCAGCGCGTCGACGAGCAGATCGCGCACGACGACTTTTGCGCCTTGGTGCGCGCTTTGTAGCTTGGCGCTCAGTTCATTGGCGAGCAGCGTCGAGTTCGCGCCTTGCGAACGGGCTGCCGAATTCAGTTGCAGGATGGTGGTCATATTGGGCTCCAGATAATGTTCGCGCCCATGGCGCGAGTTAAGTCATTGTGTTGACTTTGACTTGTGTCCGAAAGTAGGCCAGCGGCGAAGGATCGTTGCAGGGATGAAACGATCATCCGCGCAGCCACCGGATGCGGGCATTGCGCACCGCAGCGCGAGCCTTGTCGTCGGCCGCAAGCTTGTAGCGCGTGACTTCCGGCGCGTCGAGCTTGACGCGCGCAACGCGCAGCTCGTCGCGCCGAAACGCATGAACTTCGACGGTCGCACCGGGCAAGTAGCGCGACAGCAATCCGTCGAGATTCGAGCCGGTGACGCGCAGGCCGTCGATGGCCACGAGCACGTCGCCCGCCGACAACCCCGCCTTCTGCGCGGCGCTGCCGTCATGTACGGCGGCGATTGCGGGTTCGGCACCGCCGCCACCCCCGCCCGCCCGCATGCGCACGCCGAGCGACGGCTTGCCGATTGCAGCCTTGCCCGACTTGCCCTCGCCTTTGCCCTCGCGCTCGCGCTCGCCCTCGCCTTTGCCCTGGTCAGGCGCGAGCGTAACGCCGAACGGCGCGAGCAAGTCGGCAAGCGGCAGATCGCGCGTGCCGAGCACGGCTTCGTCGAACAATGGCCCGAGATCGACGCCGGTCGCCTCTTCGATCAGCGCCTTCACGTCGTCTTCGCCCACGCCAATCGGCTGGCCGAGATAAAAATCGCGGCCATAGCGCTGCCAAAGCAGCCGCATGACGTCATCGAGCGACTTGCGATGATTCGTGCGCAAGCGAATTTCGAGGTCGAACGCCAGCGCGACAAGCGAACCCTTTTGGTAATAGCTGACGATTGCGTTCGGCGCGTTTTCGTCCTGGCGGTAGTACTTGATCCAGGCGTCGAACGAGCTTTCGGCAACGCTTTGCTTAAGTCGTCCGCTGCCCCGCAGCACACCGCCGACCGTTTTTCCGAGCAGGGTGAAATAGTCGGGTTCGCCGATCGTTTCGCTGCGCACGAGCATCAGATCGTCGTAGTACGACGTAAAACCCTCGAACAGCCACAGCAAGGACGTGTAATTCTCACGCGAGAGATCGTACGGCGCGAAGGCGGCCGGCTTGATGCGCTTGACGTTCCACGTATGAAAATACTCGTGGCTGCACAGGCCAAGATACGTGCGATAGCCCTCGGACATCTCGGTGCGCCCAAGCACTGGAAGATCGGTCCGATTGCAGATGAGCGCCGTCGATGCGCGGTGCTCGAGCCCGCCGTAGCCGTCGCTGACTGCCTGCGTCATGAAGACGTAGCGGTCGACGGGCGCTTTTTTCAACTTCGGCTCGAACAGCGCGATCTGTGTTTCGCAGATGCGCCGCAGATCGCCTGCGAGCCGTTCCATGTCGACGGACACGGTGCGCCCGGCGATCACGATATCGTGCGGCACCCCGTGCGCCTTGAAGGTGGCGAGCGCAAACTCACCGAGCGTCACCGGATGGTCGACGAGCTCATCGTAATTCTGCGCCTGGTATTCGCCGAATCCGTAACGCTTCGTGCCGCGCGCCTCGATGAGCGCCGTCGCGACGCGCCAATTTCGGTAGGCCGCGCCGGCCGGCTTGCGGATGTCGACGAGGCAAGGCGCGTCCTCCTGGCCGAGCGCGGCGAGAAAGACACTCGTGCCGTTGAAAAAACCGGTTGTGTCGTCAAGATGCGCCGTGCGTACTGACATGTCCCACGCGTAGACCTCATAGCGCAGCATCAGTGCCCCGCCCTTCACCGGCGCCGCCTGCCACGTCTGCTTGTCGGTTTTCACGATGCGCACCTTGCGGCCCGCCTCGTTGAAAGCTTGCAGCCTGACGATATTGCGCGCGAACTCGCGCACCATGTAGCTGCCGGGAATCCATGTCGGCAGGGCGAAGCGCTGGCCCGCCGGATCAGGCTCGGCTAGCGTCAGCGTGACTTCGAAGAGGTGAGCGGCGGGATGCTTGGGAACGATGGCGTAGCGAATCGGCTTCATCAGCGGCAGTGTCACGGAAAACGGAAGGGCAAAGAAACGGAACGACGACGGTTATCGTGGCATGGGGGACATTGGCGGCATTGGCGGCATCTTTGAGCGCATCGGCAAGCGGCACGCCACTGCCCGCCCCGCATGCTTGCCGCATGCGGGCGGTTCGCGGCTGCAAACCGGCTGCGTTCAGTGGACCGCGGCAGATGCTTGATTGAGCGCGCGGTCGAGCGCATCGGCCGGGACGGCGCCAGGGAGCCGGCGGCCGTCAGCCAGAATGATCGTCGGCGTGCCCGTCACGTTCATGCTGCGACCGAGCGCGAGGTTCTTGTCGATTGCGCTGGTATCGCACGAGCCTGC
>JAXDQB010000371.1:0-8352 GCA_034668065.1 Paraburkholderia sp. | reverse complement strand
GCGAAACCGATCGAGTGGACGACCCCGTCCAGGGTGCTCCAATGCTGCTTGAGCGAGGCGAAGAGGGCGTCGATCTGCGCATCCTCGGCGACATCGCACGGAAAGACGAGTTCGCTGCCGAATTCGGCGGCGAACTCGGTGATGCGGTCCTTGAAGCGTTCACCCACATACGTGAAGGCCAGTTCGGCGCCTTCGCGCTTGCAGGCTTGAGCGATGCCGTAAGCGATAGAGCGGTTCGACAGCAGACCGGTCAGCAAAATGCGTTTTCCAGCGAGAAAGCCCATGAATTCTCCTATATAGACAACGCCGGGCGTCCGCGCCCGGCGTGGGTTTCGGTAGAATTCTCTCACAATGCCATTTTCAGCCGTCCGCCAGGTGCCCATGACGACAGGTTCGCGATGGACTATCGCGCTGCATTTTCTCGTTCGTCCGCTGCTTTTTCTATTGTGCGCGTGCGCATTCGCCGTGCCGCTGCCTGCAAAGGCGGCCTACGCCATCGCGCAATTCGGCACGCCGAAGTATCCGCCGGGATTTGCGCACTTCGACTACGTCAACCCCGACGCGCCGAAACGCGGCACGCTCGTTCTCGCGAATCCCAACCGCCTGACGAGCTTCGACAAGTTCAACCCGTTCACAATGCGCGGCAATGCGGCGCCCGGCATCGGCATGTTGTTCGAGAGCCTCACGACGAATAGCTGGGACGAAATGGCTTCGGCGTACGGCCTGCTCGCCGACGACATTCGGATCGCGCCTGATCGCCTTTCAACCACGTTTCACCTTAATCCGCGCGCGCGTTTTTCGAACGGCGACCCGGTGACGGCGGCGGACGTCAAGTATTCGTTCGATACTTTAAAGAGCCCGCAAGCGGCGCCGCAGTTCGCGGCTTATTTTGCGGACATCGTGCGAGTGGTCGTCATCGATCCCGAAACGATCCGCTTCGAATTCCGTCAGCCCAATCGCGAGTTGCCGCTCATTGCCGGCGCGATGCCCGTGTTCTCGCAAAAATGGGGGCTCAAGCCTGACGGCACGCGCTTGCCGTTCGATCAACTCGCCTTTGAAAAGCCGATCGGTAGCGGGCCGTACCTGATCGAAAGCTACGACGGGGGCCACACAATCACTTATCGCCGCGATCCGTCTTATTGGGGCGCATCGCTGCCTGTGCGCGTCGGCACAGACAATTTCGATCACATCACCTATAAGCTCTATGCGGACAGCGTTGCGCGGCTCGAGGCGTTCAAGGCGGGAGAATACGACGCGCTCGTCGAATACATCGCGCGCAACTGGGCGAGGCGTGATGTCGGCAAGCGATTTGACGACGGCGAGCTCGTGAAGCGAGAGTTCCGGCAGCACAACGGGGCAGGCATGCAAGGCTTCCTTGTGAATCTGCGCCGACCGCTTTTTCAGGATCTGCGCGTGCGCAAGGCGCTCGATCTCGCGTTCGATTTCGAATGGCTGAACAGCCGCCTTTTTTTTAGCGCCTACGCGCGGCTGCAGAGCTACTTCGCCGATAGCGATCTGCAGGCGAGGGGCATGCCGAGCGCGGGCGAGCTCGCACTGTTGAATCCGTTGCGGGCGCAATTGGATCCGGCCGTCTTCGGGCCGATGCCGGTGCAGCCGGATACGGATCCGCCGAATACTTTGCGCGCTAATCTCGTGAAGGCGCGCGCCTTGCTGGCAGAGGCCGGCTGGACATACCACGACGGTGCTTTGCGCAATGCGAAGGGGCAACCATTCGAATTCGAAGTGCTCGAGGATTCGGGCGGGGGGGCGGCGATGGAGCCGGTCGTCGCGGCTTATGCGCGCAATCTCGCCAAGCTCGGTATCAAGGTCGATTTTCGGATGGTCGACTACGCGCTGATTCAGAAGCGATACGACGCCTTTGATTTCGACATGACGACGTTGCGCTATCCGGGCGTGCAGGTTCCCGGCGTTGAGCAGGTATCGCGCTTTGGCAGCAAGGCGGCCGACGAGCAGGGTTCCGACAACATGCTTGGGCTGAAATCGCCGGCCGTCGATGCGATCTTGAGCGCGCTTGTCCATGCGCAGACGCGAGAGCAGCTCGTTGATGCCACACACGCGCTGGATCGTGTGCTCATGAATGGGTATTACGTCGTTCCGCATTGGTTCAGCACGACGCATCGCGTTGCCTACAACCGCACGCTGCGGTTTCCCGTCACGCTGCCGCTGTACTATTCGGCGGAGGAATGGATCGTATCCACCTGGTGGCTTGCGCCCGAAGCGCAGCAGGCAGCGCGCTGAACGCATGGTGCATGACGCGTGACTCCCGGCGCGCAAAGCGCGGCGTCCTTTCTACTGATGACCGAATATGTGGGCCTATATCCTGAGGCGGCTGTTGTTGATGATTCCGACGCTTCTTGGCGTGCTGACCGTGACCTTCGTCGTAATCCAATTCGTGCCGGGCGGCCCTGTCGAGCAAGCGGCCTACGAGTTGCGCAAGGGCGCCGCACAGGAAGGGCAGGCACCGCCGCCGCTCGGCTTGCGTGCGCATAACGGCGTCGATGCGCAGCAGATCGCGCAGTTAAAGGCGCTTTACGGTTTCGACAAGCCACCGCTCACGCGCTATTGGCTGATGCTTTCGCGCTTTGCACGCTTTGACCTCGGCCAGAGCTACTTCCACCATCGCAGCGTCTGGTCGCTGGTGGTTTCGAAGCTGCCCGTATCGATCAGCATCGGCTTGTGGACATTCTTCCTTACTTATCTGATATCGGTGCCGCTCGGCATCGCCAAGGCAATCCGCAACGGGTCTCCTTTCGACGTGACGACGAGCCTTGTCGTGCTCGTGGGCTACGCCATTCCAGGCTTCGTGCTCGGCGTGCTGCTGCTCGTGCTGTTCGGCGGCGGCTCGTTCCTGCAGATATTTCCATTACGCGGGCTCGTTTCCGACAATTTTTCGCAGCTCTCCCTCGGCGGCAAGATCGTCGATTATCTCTGGCATATCGCGCTTCCGGTAACGGCATCGGTGGTCGGCAGTTTCGCCGTCGTGACGATGCTGACGAAAAACGCATTTCTCGACGAAATCAAGAAGCAGTATGTGCTGACCGCGCGTGCGAAAGGGTTGACGGAGCGGCGCGTGCTTTGGAAGCACGTCTTTCGCAACGCGATGCTCCCGCTCGTCGTGGGCTTTCCCGCCGCGTTCATCGGCGCGTTCTTTACGGGTAGCCTGCTGATCGAGACACTGTTCTCGCTCGACGGCCTGGGTTTGCTGTCGTACGAATCGGTCGTGCGGCGCGACTATCCTGTCGTGCTCGGCACGCTCTATCTGTTCACGCTAATCGGACTCGCGACTAAGCTGATATCTGACCTGTGCTACGTCTGGGTCGATCCGCGGATTCAATTCGAGCAACTGGAGCGATGAGGTGAGCCGCACCCCTGCCGATCCCCGTATCGACGCCGATGCACCGCCGCGCTCCAACATGCCGGGCGAACTTGTCTCGCCCTCGCCGATGCGCCGCGTCTGGCGCCGCTTTCGTGCGCAGCGTCTGGGCTACTGGAGCCTGGTCATCTTCATCGCCGCATTCGTCATGAGCCTCGCTGGGCCGCTGTGGTCGAACGACAAGCCGCTCGTCGTGCGTTATGACGGCAAGCTCTACTTCCCGCTGGTGAAAACGTACGCGGAGAGGGCCTTTGGCGGAGATTTTCCGACGCCGGCCGATTATCTCGATCCTTACGTGCGTCATCGTTTTCATCTGCCGGGCAACTTCGCGATCTACCCAGCGAATCACTACTACTACGACACCCTCAACTATTTCTCGAAGGCCCCGAATCCGGCGCCGCCTTCGGGCGAGAACTGGCTCGGCACCGACCAGCAAGGTCGGGATGTGTTCGCGCGCCTCTTATACGGCTTTCGCGTATCCGTCGAATTTGCGCTCGTCCTGACGTTCATCGGCAGCGTTCTCGGTATCGTCGCGGGTGCCGTGCAGGGTTACTTCGGAGGCCTAACCGATATCTTCGGGCAGCGGCTTATCGAAATATGGAGCGCGGTGCCCGAGCTCTATCTGCTGATTATTTTTGCGTCGATTTTCGAGCCGAGCTTTGTGCTGCTGATCGTGCTGCTATCGCTCTTCGGCTGGATCGGGCTGTCCGATTACGTGCGCGCCGAGTTCCTGCGCAACCGGACCCAGGACTACGTGCGCGCCGCGCGCGCGATGGGCCTATCGAGCTGGCAGATCATTTGGCGCCATGTTCTGCCGAACAGTCTGACGCCGGTCATCACGTTTTTGCCGTTTCGCATGAGTGGCGCGATTCTCGCGCTGACAAGCCTCGACTTTCTCGGACTGGGTGTGCCGCCGCCGACGCCGAGCCTCGGAGAGTTGCTCTCCGAAGGCAAGGCTAATCTCGACGCGTGGTGGATTTCGGTGGCGACGTTCGGGGTGCTTGTCGCGACATTGCTGCTGCTCACATTCATGGGCGACGCCTTGCGCAATGCGCTCGATACGCGAATTGCCGACGCGATGCGCGCCGGAGGCAACCAATGAGCGCGGTGTCCGTGCGTGAGACGAGCCCCGACCGCGGCTTGAATGCCGAACCTCTGCTCTCGATCGAGCAATTGCGCGTGACGTTCGGCGAGACCGTTGCCGTCAGCGACGTGACATTGGCGATCGCGCGCGGCGAGCGCGTCGCGCTCGTCGGCGAGTCCGGTTCGGGCAAGACGGTGACGGCGCTCGCGATTCTGCGCTTGCTGCGCGATGCCGATGTGAGCGGGGCGATACGTTTCGCGGGCCAGGACCTCGCGACGAAAAGCGAGAGAGAAATGCGCGGGTTGCGCGGCTCCGATATCGCGATGATCTTTCAGGAACCGATGACGGCGCTTAATCCGCTCTATTCGATCGGTGAACAGATCGCCGAGACCATCGTCGCTCACGACGGCGTGCCGGCGTCGGAGGCCAGGCGGCGCGCAATCGATTTGCTTGCGCGCACGGGCATCGGCGAGCCGGAAAAGCGCGTGAGAAGCTATCCGCATCAACTATCGGGCGGCCAGCGGCAACGCGCGATGATTGCGATGGCACTTGCGTGCCGGCCGCGCCTGTTGCTCGCCGACGAACCAACGACGGCGCTCGACGTCACGATTCGTGCGCAGATCGTCGATCTGCTGCTCGAACTGCAAGAGGAGGAGGCGGCCAAGCGCGGAATGGCAGTGCTGATCATCACGCACGATCTGAACCTCGTGCGTCGATTTGCCCAGCGCGTGGCCGTGATGGAGCAGGGCGTGCTCGTCGAAAGCGGCCCGGTCGAGCGCATCTTTGCCGAGCCGCGGCATCCGTACACGCGCCATCTCATCCAGAGCCGTCCGCGGCGCGCCGTCAATCCCGTATCTTCCGTAGCCCCGACGTTGCTCGAGGCGCGTGATGTGTCGGTGACGTACCGCACGCGTTTGCCCGGCATCGGCGGGTGGTTTCGCACGGGACGCTTCGCGGCTGTCTCGGACGTGAGCCTTAGGGTGCGGCAGGGCGAGACGCTCGGCATCGTGGGCGAATCGGGTTCGGGCAAGTCGACGCTCGCAATGGCGCTGCTGGGGCTGCAGCGCATGTCGCAAGGCGCGATCGAGTTTCGGGGGCGGTCGATCTCGAGCTATCGCGGCCGCGAACAGACGCTGTTGCGATCGAGCGTGCAGGTCGTCTTTCAAGATCCATTCAGCTCACTTTCTCCGCGCCATACGATCGAGCGCATCGTCGGCGAAGGGCTTGCGCTGCATCGCCCCGAACTCGTCGCGACGGCCCGGCGCGAGAAAGTCGTGGCGATGCTGGGCGAAGTGGGTATCGACCGCACCGCGCTCGCCCGATACCCGCACGAGTTTTCGGGCGGGCAGCGTCAACGGATTGCGATTGCGCGCGCCCTCGTGCTCGAACCGCAACTTCTCGTGCTCGACGAACCGACAAGTGCACTTGACGTGTCCATTCAGCAGCAGGTGCTGGCGCTTTTGAGCGGGTTGCAGCGCAAATACAACCTGGGCTTCGTATTTATCAGTCATGACCTGGCTGTTATTGGCGCCATGGCACACCGCGTGCTAGTTATGCGTGACGGCACAATTGTGGAAAGCGGGGACGTCGAAAAAATATTTTTGAATCCGGCGCATCCGTATACCCGGAAACTCATCGCATCGAGCATGCACGAGTGATTTCCCTTAATTGCTTCTGGACCTTGATTGATTGTTTTAATTTGTTTTGACAATCTGTTGCATTCTGGCTAGTATCGTTCAAACTTTCCGCAGACCGCTGATTATTAAGCAAATTTGACCGACCGATGCAGCACCGATCCCTTGCCCAAGCTTGCGCGCGCGTCGTTACTGGAATGCTCGTTGGCGTATTGATGACTGCGGTAGCGGGCGCGTTTGCCGACGAAGTGAACAAATCGCCGCGAAACGACGCCAGCTTGATTTCAACGGCGGTGCAGCCGGAATCGGCTTTGTTCTCCGCCGTTTCGCCTTCCGGCCCCCAAACTGATCCACAATCCGCCCACCAGCAGCCAACCGACGGCAGCCGCACGAAATCGTTTCTTTCCGGCGTGGCGGGCAAGGCGGGCGACGTCGTCGCCGGCGCGCTCAATATGATCGGCGTGCGTTATCGGTGGGGCGGCAATACGCCCGATTCCGGGCTCGATTGCAGTGGCTTCGTGCGTTACGTCTTTCAGGACACGCTCGGTCTCGATCTCCCGCGGCGCGCTGTGGAAATGAGCCGGGTAGGGGAAAAGGTGCGCTTCAGCGATTTGAAGCCGGGGGACCTCGTCTTCTTTGATACGATGCGCCGCACCATCTCTCACGTCGGTATCTATATTGGCGATAACAAGTTCGTGCATTCGCCGTCAACGGGCAGCACGATCCGCGTCGATGACCTCGATAACAGTTATTGGGAAAAGCGTTTCAAGGGGGCGCGCCGCGTCGAAACGCATTTTCCGGGCAACCCGGACGACTTACGTCAGCGCGTAAGTGCGACCGTGAACGCGAGCGCTGGCAACTGAGCTGCCGCGCGAAGCACGGCGGTTCGCATGACTCTTTTGGTCTCCTAACGATTTTTCTTTTCGATAGCCCGCTGCAGAAACACTGTGCCGCGGGCTATCGCGCATACCTTTGCGCTCATGCCACGCCTGCGCGGCTTGTAGCAAGCTTTTGCTGGAGCTGCGCGAAAAGATTGGCGACCGCTTCCTCGCCGGCGAGAATCGCCGCATTGCGCTGCCCGAAGTCACTGCCGCTCATGGCGGCAAGATTCGGTCGAAAGACGAAATCGGCGTACCTTTCCAGTTCGTAGGTTTTAATCGTCTGCCCCATGATCGTGAAAGTCTGAAGCAGGACGTCGAACGAGTTTTGCGTGAGGGCCGTTTCGGGGTTGGCCGAAATATCCACCGCGATCACGAAATCGGCGCCCATCTTGCGCGCAAACGATGCCGGCACGGGGCTTACGAGCCCGCCGTCGACATACTCGTGTCCCCCGATCTTCACTGGCTCAAAAATCGACGGCACGCTGCATGATGCGCGCACTGCTACGCCGGTATTGCCGCGTTGAAAGAGGATGGGCTGGCCCGTGCGAAGATCGGTCGCGACGATGCCAAGCGGCTTCGCCATTTTTTCAATGGGCCGATTGCCGAGCGTTTTGTTGATGTAGTTCTGCAACGCAACGCCTTGCAGGAAGCCGCGCGCGCGAAACGGCATGGCCCAGTCGCTGATCGACGCCTCGTCCATCGTCAGAGCGAGCTTGTTGATGTCGATGCCGCTCATGCCTGAGGCGTAAAGCGCCGCCACGACCGATCCGGCGCTCGTGCCGCAGATTATCTCGGGACGCAGCCCGCGCGCTTCGAGCGCTTTGATGACGCCGATGTGGGCGAAGCCGCGCGCGGCGCCGCCGCCGAGCGCGAGACCGATGCGCAAGGGGCGCTCAGGGGTGCCTAGGGCGGCAGGCGGGTGTGCGCTCGCGGCGTCCGCGCTCGTTTTCAAGGGTGGCGAGGCGCAGGCGCCAAGCAACGCAGATGCGCATGCAATCGAAAAAGTGCGACGCGAAATGCAGGGGAAGCGAGTACTGAAAGATTTCAACGATGGCTCCGGCAGCGATGGGGTGCGCTGCGTGCCGTTGGCGGGCAGGCTGACTGCAACGCTTGCGGCTACGCTGGGTCGGCAACTGCGATGCGCGGACGGCGCGGCGCGCGCACATCATAAGGCAAACGGTGCGGTGTACACGTCTGGTCGAGCCGGGCATGTTCGGCCGGGCGATGCGCGGCCGGCGCCAGCCGGCGCGCCAGTTATAATTGCAACCTCTTTCAGCCTTCCGTCTGCGCGCGAATTTCGCCTATGTCTACCGTTCGTACCCGTTTTGCTCCGAGCCCCACAGGCTTCATCCATCTCGG
>JAXDQB010000370.1:0-2962 GCA_034668065.1 Paraburkholderia sp. | reverse complement strand
CGTACTGGCGCGCCACGAGGCGCTCGAGCATCCGGTAGATTTCGCTCGCGTTGCGGCCGAGCGCCTTCGTGATCTCGGAGCGGGTGAGCCCTTCCTTTTGCTCGGACAAAAGCTCGATGATGTCGAGCCCTTTATCAAGTGCGGGCGCGCGGTAGCGAGATGCTTCGTCAGGGGGCGAGCCAAAGCCGAGCGGCGTGGCCGGCTTCTCGTGTTTGGCTGGCTTCAATGGGGTGGCTGCCTCGGTCTGCGGGACGGTCAGGGAAAATACGGGCGGTCGCAGTCCTTGACGCCCGATCATCTGTCTATAAATAATAGATTCATCCATAAATGAGCGAATGGCAAGAGCTGGCCGGCCGTGACGCGTGAGCGCAATGACCCCATCCCACTTCCCGACGTTCGATCCGCGCGTGGTCCTGCTGTCGCCCGAAGACAACTGCGTGATCGCGGCCACGACGCTTGAAGCAGGCACGGCGGTGCTCGTCGACGGGGAGACTGTCATGCTCGGCACGACGATTCCGCTCGGCCACAAGCTCGCGCGGCGTGCGCTGGCCGAGAACGAGAAGGTGCTCCGCTACGGCGCACCGATCGGGCACGTGACGATGGACGTCGCCAAGGGCGATCATCTGCATGTGCACAACCTCGTGAGCGACTACCTGCCCACTTACACACACGAGGAGGGGCACAGCTTCGTCTCGCACGGCAAGTCGTGATCCTTCCTGTTGTGCCGCTCATTCGCCTACCGATGGACCCATCATGAACGAGCTTTCCTTCGATCCGGCGGCCCCCTTGCGCGGCTATTTGCGCAGCGACGGGCGCAAGGGCATTCGTAACGTGGTCGCGGTCGCGTATCTCGTTGAGTGCGCTCATCACGTGGCGCGCGAGGTCGTGGCGCGCTTTTTGCCGCGTATCGAGGACGCGGGCTTTCAAGAAGGCGCGGTCGATACCGATTTCGAGGCGTCCAATGCGCACGACGACGAGCCCGACGTGCATCTGGTCGGCTTTCCCGGCTGCTATCCGAACGCCTATGCGGAAAAGATGCTCGCGCGCATCGCGACGCATCCGAACGTCGGCGCGGTGCTTTTCGTGTCGCTCGGCTGCGAGTGCATGAACAAGCACTATCTGGCTGACCTCGTGCGCGAAAGCGGCCGGCCCGTCGAGGTGCTGACGATCCAGGAGACGGGCGGCACGCGTAGCACCGTGCTGCGCGGCGTCGATTGGGTGCGCCGTGCGCGGGCGACGCTGCGTGCGCAGCCAACCGTGCCGACGCGCTACGACGAACTGATCGTCGGCACCATCTGCGGAGGCTCGGACGGCACGAGCGGCGTCTCGGCCAATCCGGCCGTCGGCCGCGCGTTTGACGCGCTGATCGCGCGCGGCGCGACCTGCATCTTCGAGGAGACAGGCGAGCTCGTCGGCTGCGAGCACCACATGAAATCGCGCGCGGCGCGGCCCGAGCTCGGCGAGGCCATCGTCGAATGCGTCGGGAAGGCGGCGCGCTATTACACGATCATGGGCCATGGCAGCTTCGCCATTGGTAATGCCGATGGCGGGCTTACCACGCAAGAGGAGAAGTCGCTCGGCGCTTATGCGAAGAGCGGCGCCTCGCCGATCCTCGGCATCGTCAAGCCCGGCGACATTCCGCCCGTGGGCGGCCTCTACCTGCTCGACGTCGTGCCCGACGGCGAGCCGCGCTTCGGCTTTCCGAACATCAGCGACAACGCCGAAATCGGCGAGTTGATCGCCTGCGGCAGTCACCTGATCCTGTTCACGACTGGGCGCGGTTCGGTGGTCGGCTCGGCGATCTCTCCGGTCATCAAGGTCTGCGCGAACCCGGCGACATACCGCAATCTGGCCGGCGACATGGACATCGACGCCGGCCGCATTCTCGAAGGCCGCGGCACGCTCGACGAAGTGGGGCGCGAGGTGTTCGATCTGACGGTCGCGGTGGCAAACGGCATGCGAACGAAGTCGGAAATGCTCGGCCATCAAGAGTTCATCTTGACCTACAAGGCGTTCGAGCCAGTGGGTCCTGCGTGTTTGCCGATCGTGCGTGCCGCGCCGGCGAGCGTGCCGGCATGAGCGCGGCGAAGACGGTCGATGCGCATCAGCATTTCTGGGCGGTTTCGCGTGGCGATTACGGCTGGTTGACGCCGGCGCTCAAGCCGCTCTATCGCGACTTCGGCCCGGCCGACTTCGCGCCGCTCGCGCGCGCCGCGGGGGTGACGCAAACCATAGTCGTGCAGGCGGCGCCGAGCGTTGCCGAGACGCGGTATTTGCTCGAGCTTGCTCGCTCGCATCCGTTCATCGCTGGTGTCGTCGGCTGGGTGCCGCTCGAGGAGGCCGAAGCGCCGGCGCTCATCGCAGCGCTTGCGCGCGAGCCGAAATTCAAGGGCGTGCGGCCGATGCTGCAGGACCTGCCCGACGACGATTGGATTGCCAGACCGACGCTTGCGCCCGCCGTTGACGCGATGGTCGCGCACAGGCTCGTCTTCGAGGCGCTCGTATTCCCGCGCCATTTGCCTGGCTTGCTTACCTTTGCGCAACGCCATCCGCGCCTGTCCATCGTCATCGATCATGGCGCCAAGCCACCCATCGGCGAGGGCCGGGGCGCCGGATGGCAACCGTGGGCCGACCGCATTGCGGCGCTCGCGCAGCTGCCGCATGTCCGTTGCAAGCTGTCAGGGCTCGCGACGCAAGCCTCGCGCGGCTGGGCCGACGAGACGCTTGCGCCCTATGTCGAGCATCTGGTCAAGCATTTCGGCGCAGAAAGATTGATGTGGGGCAGTGACTGGCCCGTCCTCGAGCTGAACGGTGATTACGACAATTGGCATGCATGCGCAAGGCGTTTGACCGCAAAGCTGCCAGCCGGAGAGCGTGACGCGATTTTCGGCGCGACGGCGAGTGTCTGCTACAAAATTTGACGGCATTCGATGGTTAACCCTGACCATTCTTCGATTGATCA
>JAXDQB010000369.1:0-5775 GCA_034668065.1 Paraburkholderia sp. | reverse complement strand
GCATGCTAACTGGACTTTGCGCGCTGCAAAATCGGCAACACCTGTGCAGCTCAGCCGCAATTCAAAAACGTGACTTTCGGAGATTCCGCACGACCGTGCTGAAGGCTGAAAAGCTATAATGTATTGTTTTCTCTAGGAAAGTTGGCGGCGTCATGGCCTTGATGATTACCGACGAGTGCATCAATTGCGACGTTTGCGAGCCCGAGTGCCCAAACGACGCGATTTTGATGGGGCCCGAAATCTACGTGATTGAAGCGTCGAAATGCACCGAGTGCGTCGGTCATTTCGACGAGCCGCAGTGCCGGCAGGTTTGTCCTGTCGAGTGCATTCCACACAATCCCGAGCACCTCGAAACGCCCGGGCAGCTACTTGCGAAATACCACGCATTACAGGCGCGAAAAAACGCCAGTGCCGGTTTGGACGACGGCACTTATTGAGGCGAGAAAAACACGTGGGCAACTACGAGCGCGCTCAATGGCATCCTCAATGGAGGTTGCCTCCCGCTGAGGGCTCATCCCCCATGTGCTGGCGCCACACGGACTAACCGTCCCGCTAGGCGCTGCGATGCAGTTGCATCATCGCGCGCTCGAACTCGCCCTTCACAACCTGCGGCATTACCGCCAGCGCTCGCTCGACGGCCGCGTCGATCACATCCTGCTCCTCCTTGCGCGGCGGCTTCAGCACGAAGTTCGCGACATCGGGCTTCGCGCCCGCGCGCGCCGACTCCGGAATGAGCTCACGCGGATGCCCGATGCCGATGCGCATGCGCCAGTATTGCTGAGACGAGAGGTGCGCGGAAATGTCCTTGAGGCCGTTGTGGCCGCCACTACCTCCGCCCAACTTCAGCTTCACGGCTCCAGGCGGCAAATCGAGCTCATCGTGCGCGACAAGGATCTGGTCGGGCAGGATCTTGAAGAAGTGAGCGAGTGCAACGACCGACTGGCCGGAGCGGTTCATGTACGTCTGCGGTTCGAGCAGGTGGACTTCGTCGCCGAAAAAGCGCGCTTTCGCGTAGAAGCCATGGAAGCGCCGCTCGTCGCGCAGCGTCACGCCCGCTTCGCGCGCGAGTTGATCGACGAGCCAGAAGCCGGCGTTATGACGTGTCGCGGTGTATTCGGCGCCCGGGTTTCCGAGCCCGACGATCAGCTTGATCATGGTTGCAACGACCCAAAAAAAACCCGCCGGGCGAGCCGCGGCGGGTTACGTCGTCCGTTTCATCGAAACGGATCGAGAGGATATCGATCGACGAAATCCTTAGGCTGCAGGCGTTGCGCCCTCGGCACCAGCCTCGCTCGACACCGCGCCGGCCGGCACGGAAGCCGATGCGATCACCGGATTTTCAGCCTCGATATGCGCCACGAGCGAAACGCCCTTCGGCAATGCGATGTCCTTCGCATGCAGCGAGTGGCCCGCTTCGATCTTCGAGAGGTCAATCTCGACGAATTCAGGCAGATCGCCCGGCAGGCATTCGATTTCGATCTCGTTCACCACGTGCGAAATTACGGCGCCGCCGAGCTTCACGGCCGCATTCGTTTCCTGATTCATGAAGTGCACGGGCACCTTCGTGTGCAGCTTCTTCTTCGGATCGACGCGCTGAAAGTCCACGTGCAACACGAGCTGACGGAACGGGTGGTATTGCACGTCGCGCAGCAGCACGGGCTGCGTCTTGCCGGCAACTTCGAGCTCGAGGATCGAAGAATGGAAAACTTCCTTCTTCAGCGCGTGCCACAGGGCGTTGTGATCGAGTTCGATCAATTGCGGTTGCTCACTAACGCCATACACGATCCCCGGCGTCTTGCCGGAGATGCGCAGGCGGCGGCTCGCACCCGTACCTTGCAGGTTACGCTCGAAAGCGACGACTTTCATATTCAATCTCCGTGACTGCCCGCGACCAGGCAGTGAAAACAGAGCGCTTGCACGTGCCTCCGATAACATCGGAGCATGCGGTGCTCACACCCTGACGAAAAAGGTGCGTTCGCAGACGAAGCGCACCCGTTACGCAAAAGGCGCCGCTTCATGCAGCGCCTTCCGCAAGTTCTTGCTCGGCTTTTTTTAGCCGTCAGCGAAAAGCGACATCACCGAATCGCCGCGGCGAATTCGCGAAAACGTCTCGGCAAGCAGACCGGCGCACGACAGCGAGCGGATCGCCTTGCAGGCGCGTGCTTCTTCGCTGAGTGGGATCGTATCGGTGACGACGAGTTCGTCGAGCGCCGAGTGCGCAATCCGTTCGCCCGCGCCGCCCGAAAGCACCGGGTGCGTCGCATAAGCGACAACGTGCTTCGCGCCGCGGTCTTTCAGCACTTGCGCGGCCTTGCAGAGCGTACCTGCGGTATCGACCATGTCGTCCATGATCACGCAGGTGCGGCCCTCGACTTCACCGATGATGTTCATCACCTCGGCAACGTTCGCCTTCGGGCGACGCTTGTCAATGATGGCGAGATCGCAATTGAGCTGCTTGGCAAGCGCGCGAGCACGTACGACACCGCCGACATCGGGCGACACGACGAGCAGGTTTTCGTAATTCTGCTTGCGCAGATCGCCGAACAGCACTGGCGTCGCGTAGATGTTGTCGACGGGGATGTCGAAGAAACCTTGAATCTGGTCGGCGTGCAGATCCATCGTGATGATCCGCTCGACGCCGGCGATCTCCAGCATGTTCGCCACGACCTTCGCCGAAATCGCCACGCGCGCCGAACGCGGACGACGATCCTGGCGCGCATAGCCGAAGTAGGGGATGGCCGCCGTGATCCGTCCGGCCGACGCGCGCTTAAGCGCATCGACCATGATCATGAGTTCCATCAGGTTGTCGTTCGTCGGCGCGCAAGTGGACTGAAGGACAAAGACGTCCTTGCCGCGCACATTTTCTTGAATCTCGACCTGGATCTCGCCGTCGGAAAAACGGCTGACCATTGCTTTGCCGAGGGGAATGCCGAGGATTTTGACGACTTCCTGTGCAAGCGCTGGATTCGCGTTGCCAGTAAACACCATCAGGCCGTCATGGCTGCTCATCATGCACCTGCTGCTTGGGGACGGGGACTGCGAGAATTTTTGGCAGGGGAGGAAGGACTCGAACCCTCGCATGCCGGAATCAAAATCCGGTGCCTTGACCAACTTGGCGACTCCCCTACACTAACTTTGAGCTTCGCCGGGCCTGCAACTGCTACCCGACGATGCAAAACTTCATGACGCGAAAGCAAAGAGTGGATGCGTATCCAAACTCGGTGCCACAGCGCTGGCCCAACCCGCTTGATCCGCTCGACCACTTGCGAGGAGCTCGGCTTGCGCTGCTTCCGCTTCGGCGATACTGGAAAAGGCAGCGAACACGCTCGAACCTGATCCAGTCATTCGCGCGGGTGCAATGTTACTAAACCAATCCAGCACCTGCGCAACTTCCGCGTATCTTCTCACGACAACCGGTTGCATGTCATTCCGGCCGAAACTGTCTGGCCAGCTTGCGTCGCAACTTTGTTCTGCGAGAAAGTCAGCAATTGTGACGGCTTTCGAATCGCGTGTCAACAACTTGTCCGAAAAAATCGCTGCGGTCGGCGCATGCACCTTCGGCGTGACCACCAAAAAGCAACGCGCGGGTAATGCAACGGGTTGCAGCGCTTCGCCGACACCCTGCGCGAATGCATTTTTGCCGAACACGAAGAACGGTACGTCGGCACCCAGCTGCAGGCCGAGCGCTTGCAGCTCGGCGCGGGGCAGCCCGAGCTTCCAGAGACGATTGAGCGCGAGGAGCGTCGTCGCGGCATCGGAACTCCCGCCGCCAAGACCGGCGCCCATCGGAAGGCGCTTTTCGATCTCGATGTCAACGCCAAGGACCGTACCCGAATGCGCCTTGAGCAGTGACGCTGCACGCACGACGAGGTCCGCCTCTTCGGGCACGCCCGGCACGTCCGTCTTTCTGCGCACCTGGCCGTCGTGGCGTAGCGTGAAGTGCAGGGTGTCGCCCCAGTCGAGCAGTTGGAATACCGTTTGCAGCGAGTGATAGCCATCCGGCCGGCGGCCCGTGATGTGCAGAAAGAGATTGAGTTTGGCGGGAGCCGGGCACTCCCGCAGCGAATCGTTCGTTTCGATCATGCTTGCTTGATTGAATGTCGCTCCGGCCGCGCTTAGCGATCCAGGACGAGCTTGATGTCGAGCGGCGGGTCGCGGCGCGTGAGGTCGACGCGCTTGGGTTCGGCATCGGGCGTGTCGGCGTAGGCGACGTATTGGATTGTCCAGCCGTCCTGGTCGATTTCCTTCAGCCGGGTCTGCACTTGCGGGTCCGTGACCGTCTTCGCCTGCGAAGTCGGCGCGGGGGACGGTTGCAGCCAGTAGCGCAGCCCCTCAATTGGCAATGCGAAGCCGAGCGTGCTTTGCATCAGTGTGCCGACGTTGTCGGCCGTCACGGGCTGGCGGTTCGGCAGTTCGAGCGTCGCTGCCGCGGGCGACGACGTCACCACGGCGAGCGTCTGGCCGAAAGGGCTTAGCAACTGCAGCGTGACCGTATCGCCTTGCTGCTGCCAGTCGAAATTGCCGTAGGCGTTGCGCGGTTGCCCGGTTTGATCGACGTAGCGCACGGAGAAACGGCCGTGATAGGCGTGGTTCGATTGCGTCGACAGGGCGGTTGCGGCGTTCGAGGTGGAGGGGCCGCGAGTGGGCGCAACGGAGCAGCCCGCGAGCAGAACGACGGCCGCTGCCGTTGCCATTGTCGCCGTTGCCGCGAGCGACGAAACCAAGCCACGCGCGCGTTTCGTCGCAAGAGAGGGGCGGACCTGGACGCTCATCAGAGGCCGTTGCTCTTGACCTGGAAGCGTCTGAGCGTCTTCACGAGCGTATCGTTGTTGGGCTCCAGCTTGCTCGCGTCGCGCCACGCCGCAAGCGCATCGACCTCATCTCCGCTTTTCCAAAGCACCTCGCCGAGATGCGCGCCGATTTCGGCGTTTGGTTGCAGGTCGTAGGCGTGGCGCAAAATCTTCTGCGCGTCCGTCGTATCGCCGAGGCGATACTTGACCCAGCCGAGGCTGTCCATGATGAAAGCGTCGTTCGGCGCGAGGGACAAAGCCTTCTCGATCAGCTTTTCGGCTTCGTCGAGATGCTCGTTGCGATCGGCCATTGAGTAGCCCAGCGCGTTGTATGCCTGCGGATTGTCCGGCTGCGCCTTGATGAGCTGGCGCAGTTTCCCTTCCATCAGTTCGAAATGGCTGTTCTTTTCCGCTGCCATTGCGTAGTCGTACAGGATCTCGGGATCGTCCGGGAGCGCTTCGTCGGCCGCCGCGAGGCGTGCCTCGGCCTCCGAATAGCGTTTCGCGTCGAACAGGATCGCGGCGTCGCTGCGCGCGATGAGCGCCTGAGCGTGCGGATCCGGGCTTTCAAGGCCTGCGAGCATCTTGCGCGCGTCATCGACATTGCCATTTTTCGCGAGCAGCTGCGCCTGAGTCACCCGCGCGGCGAGATAGCGCGTGCTGTCCGGCGAGACCTTGTCGAGCCACTTTGCAGCTTGGGCGTCCTTCTTCTCCTCGATCGCGATCTGCGCGAGGAAGATGTAGGCTTGTCCAGCGTCCGCGCCAGGCGTTTTCTCGGTGAGTTCCGCATACTGCTGCAAGTACTTTTGCGCGGTATCGTACTTTTTCTGCTGAATCTTGATGAGGCCGAGTGCCATCAGCGGCATCGGATCGTGCGAATCGAGACCGCGCATCGCTTCGAACTGCTTTTGCGCATCATTGATGCGCTCGCTCGTCAGATAAAGCTGGGCGAGTGCGAGCCGCGCATCACGCGATTTCGGATGCT
>JAXDQB010000368.1:0-7162 GCA_034668065.1 Paraburkholderia sp. | reverse complement strand
TCGCGCGGTAGATGATCGGGGTCTTGTGGCGCCAGCAGTGCATGTAGCTGTGCGTGTACTTCTCGCTGTGCAGCAGCGTGCCGGCGGCGGCGAGCGCTTCGACGATTTGCGGGTTGGCTGCCCAGATCGTGAGTCCGCCAAAGAGCGGCAGTGATTCGATGTAGCGGCCGTCGCCCATGACAGGGTTGATGATGTCCGAATCGGCAAGGCCGTGCGCCTTGCATGATTCGAAATCCTCGACGCCGTAGGCGGGCGATGAGTGGACGATGCCCGTGCCCGTGTCGGTCGTCACGTACTCGCCGAGGTAGATGGGAGACGTGCGCTTATAGCCGGGGTGCGCGCTCGCGAGCGGGTGATAAAAGCGCAGATCGGTGAGCTTCGCGCCTGGCGCCGTGGCCACGACGGTGCCCGCGAGGCCGAATTGCGTGAGACACGCCTCGACGCGCTCCTGGGCGACGATGAGCATGCCGCGCGGCGTTTCGACGAGCGCATAGACAACCTCCGGATGGACGTTGAGCGCCTGGTTCGCGGGAATCGTCCAGGGCGTCGTGGTCCAGATGACGGTGCCGCCCTCGGCGCGCGGCAGCGAGGCCAGCCCGAAGGCCTGCGCCGCTTTGTCCGGCTCGGCGAACGGGAACAGCACGCTTACCGATAAGTCCGTCCGATCCTTGTACTCGACTTCGGCTTCGGCGAGCGCAGAGCCGCAGTCGAAGCACCAGTTCACCGGCTTCAAGCCGCGAAAGACATAGCCTTTTTCGATGATCTTCGCGAGCGCGCGGATTTCGCCGGCCTCGTTTGCGAAATTCATTGTCTTGTATGGGTTGTCCCACTCGCCGAGCACGCCGAGCCGCTTGAAGCCGGCCTTCTGTTTCTCGATTTGACCGGCCGCATAGGCGCGTGCCTTGCGCTGCACCTCGGCCGCCGGCAGCGATTTGCCGAACTGTTTTTCGATCTGGATCTCGATCGGCATGCCGTGGCAGTCCCAGCCGGGCACGTAGGTGGCGTCGAAGCCGGCCATGTTGCGCGATTTGACGACGATATCCTTCAGGATCTTGTTCACCGCGTGGCCGAGGTGGATGTCGCCGTTCGCATAGGGAGGGCCGTCGTGCAGAACGAAGCGCGGCCGGCCGCGGCTCGCGGCGCGGATCTTGTCGTAGATGCGCTTGTCTTCCCACTCCTGGACGCGCTGAGGCTCGCGCTTGGGCAGGTCGCCGCGCATCGGAAACGAGGTATCAAGCAGGTTGACCGGATACTTGGCCTGGGATTTCGAATCGCCTTTCTTGTCGCTCATGGTGGGATCGCTGAAAACGGTAGGCACCCGGGGTGAGGGCGCCCTTTATCGGTGTTAATTGGCGGCGTGACGCCGGCGTTGCCGCTCCAACTCGGCGCCGCGTTCGGGCGTTGTGGCTAGCGAATAATTCGATCGGTGGCCGATGTCGAGAATGCGGTGGTGCGGCTGCCCGGTGCAGCAGAGGCGGCAGCGAAGTGGACTCGGGCGGCGGCGACATCGCGGGCGATAGCCGCCGACAGCGTTTCGAGGTCGGCGTACTTTTCCTCATCGCGCAGCTTCTTCAGGAATTCGACGCGCACGAGTTTGCCATAGGCGTCGCCGTGCCAGTCGAGCAAATGAACTTCGAGCAGCACGCGGCCTGAATCGTCAACCGTCGGCCGCAGCCCGAGGCTTGCGACACCCGCAAGCGGTTCGGCCTCGATTCCGTGCACACGCACGACGAAAATACCGGCAAGTGCAGGGCGCTTGTGCGCGATCGGCAGGTTCAGCGTGGGAAAGCCGAGATCGCGGCCAAGCTTCAGGCCGTGCACCACATGCCCGCTGATCGCGTAGTCGCCGCCAAGCGCCTCGCGGGCGGCGTCGAGATCACCCGCTACGAGGAACGCGCGCACGGCCGAGCTCGAGATGCGCGCGCCGCTCGTACCAGCGACGGTCGCCATTTGCTCGACTTCGAAGCCGTAACGAACGCCCGCCGCCTTTAGCGAGGCGAAGTCGCCCATGCGCTTTGCGCCGTAGCGGAAATCGTCGCCGATCAGCACCCAGCGCGCATGCAAGCCGCCGACGATAATCCGCTCGACGAATGCGTCCGGCGACTGGCTCGCGAACGTGCGATTGAAGTGCTCGACGACGACACGGTCCACGCCGTTTATCCGCAGGGCTTCGAGCTTGTCCCGCAGCATCGCGATGCGTGGCGGCGCGCCGGCCGGGTTAAAGAATTCGCGCGGATGCGGCTCGAAGGTCATGACGCACACAGGCAGCGACCGTTCGCGCGCGGCTTCGCCCACGCGCGCGAGCAGGGCCTGGTGGCCGCGGTGGACACCATCGAAAGTGCCGATCGTCAGCGCGCAGGGCGCGCGGCTCTCGGCGTTGGGAAGACCGCGGAAAACTCTCACGATAGCCGTTGAGGTGGGGTGGCACGGGGGCAGACGCGTCCCGATGCCGCAAAGCCAAGGATCGACGCGCGCCCGCCAGGCGCTGCAAAGCAGCAGATTATAAACGCTCGGGCACTGCACGGCTCGGGCTTGCCAAGCCCTAAAGGGGGAATCCGGGGCTCGGGTGATAAAATCGCCAGATGAAGAATATCGTGATTTTGATTTCAGGGCGCGGCAGCAACATGCAAGCGATCGTGCGGGCCTGCGCACGCGAGGGGTGGCCCGCGCGGGTCGCGGCCGTCGTCGCGACCCGGCCCGATGCGGCGGGGCTTGCGTTTGCGGCCGAGGCGGGCGTACCGGCGGCCGTTGTCGATTACCTCGAATATCCCGAGCGCGAGGCGTTCGAAGCCGCACTTGCCGCCGTGATCGACCGCTACGAGCCCGATCTCGTCGTGCTCGCGGGTTTCATGCGCGTGCTGACTACGGCATTTGTCGAGCGTTACGTGGGGCGGATGCTGAACGTCCATCCGTCGCTGCTGCCGAGTTTTCCGGGGCTCAAGACGCACCAGCGCGCGCTCGACGCCGGCGTCGCGCTTCACGGCGCGACCGTCCACTTTGTCACGCCGCAGCTTGACCATGGTCCTATCGTCATTCAGGCGGCGGTGCCGGTCGTGGCAGGCGATGACGCAACGCGGCTCGCGAAGCGCGTGCTCGCGAGCGAGCACAACATATATCCGCGCGCGGTGCGCTGGTACGTGGAGGGGCGCCTCGCGCTCGACGGCATGCGGGTCACCGTCACGCCGCCCGAACCCCAAGGCGTTTGCACTGATCTGCTGGTGGAGATGCGATGAACAACCCCTACGCTCACATTCGTTCGCTGTCCCCCGAGGGGACTGTTGCCTCCCTTGGGGCGGCCCGGCGGGAGAATGACCCCTACGCTCACATTCGTTCGCTGTCCCCCGGGGGGACTGTTGCCTCCCATGGGGCGGCCCGGCGGGAGAACGACCCCAACGCGCACATTCGTTCGCTGTCCCCCGGGGGGACTGTCGCCTCCCTTGGGGCGGCCCGGCGGGAGGCAGCAGCATGAAGCGCAACGCACAACCGCGACAGAACGCACAACAGCGACAGAACGCACAACCGCGACAGAACGGGCAACCTCGCCGCGAGCAAGGGCTGCATGGCTTCCTCATTGGCCAGACCGAAGCGCTGCTCGCGGAAATCCTGAAATTCGCGGGGCCGGCCGACGCGACGACGAGCCGCTTCTTCCGCGCCCACCCGAAACTCGGCCATAGCGAGCGCGGCATCATCGCCGAAGCGGTGTTTGCTGTCCTGCGCCGGCGGATGGAATTTGCGCATCTGGGCGAGAGCGGCACCGGCACCCCGACGCGCCGGCTCGCGCTGCTCGGCCTCATGCAGACGGTCGGCCGCTCGGCAATCAAGCCTTTCGCCTCCGACAACGAGAACGCATGGCTCGACCACGTCTCGAAAATTGACCCGGCCAGCTTGCCGCTGCGCATCCGGCTCAATCTGCCTGATTGGATCGCCTCGGCGCTATCGGCGCACTTTGACAGCGGGGAGCTCGCACAGCTTGCAGCCGCCCTCAATTACCCGGCGCCGCTCGATTTGCGCGCGAATCCGCTCAAGGCGAACCGCGACCAAGTGCTGGCCGCGCTCCAGGAGGTCGGCATCGACGCCGGCGCGACGCCGTTCGCGCCGTTTGGTGTTCGCCTGGCCGACAAGCCCGCGCTCACGAAGCTCAAAGTCTTCGAGGATGGCTGGGTTGAGGTGCAGGACGAGGGCAGCCAACTGCTGTGCTCGCTCGTGGCCCCGCGGCGCGGCGAGATGATTGTCGATTTCTGCGCGGGCGCGGGCGGCAAGACGCTCGCGCTTGGCGCGGCGATGCGCTCGACGGGCCGGCTCTATGCGTTCGACGTCTCCGAGCGCCGCCTTGCCAAGCTTAAGCCGCGACTCGCGCGTAGCGGCCTGTCAAACGTGCATCCCGTTCTGATCGACAGCGAGCACGACGTCAAGATCAAGCGTCTGGCGGGCAAGATCGATCGCGTCCTCGTCGATGCCCCCTGCAGCGGGCTCGGTACTCTGCGTCGCAATCCGGACTTGAAGTGGCGCCAGAGTGCCGACGCAGTCGCCGAACTCGCACCGAAGCAGGCATCGATACTCGCCAGCGCCGCGCGTCTCGTGAAGCCGGGCGGCCGGCTCGTCTATGCGACCTGCAGTCTGCTGGAAGCGGAAAACGAGGCCGTCGTCGCGCAGTTTCTCGGCGAACATCCCGAATTCACGCTCGTTCCGGCCGGGAAGGTCCTGGCCGAACAGCGCATCGAAGTCGAGATGGGCGATTACCTCTCGCTGTGGCCCCACCGCCACGCCACCGACGGATTCTTCGCCGCCGTGCTGGAGCGCCGCGCCTGAACCTCAGCGAGCGCTGCCGTGGCCGGCGGCGCTTTCCGCCGGAAGCTCATCGATATGAATCAGAACCATATCCTTTCTCATATGCTGGCGGGTATCGTCCGCGATTTCGGTCAGCCCGTGATGATCTGGCAGGGCGCCACGCTTGTCGGCGCGCTCCTTGCGGCTTGGCTGTTGGCGGGCTTTTTGCGCCGCAAGCTCGAACTGCACCGCCGGGCTCGCCACGAGGCGCTGCATTTCGGCGCCGAAAGCCTGAACAAGGCGCTTTTTCCGCTGCTGGGCAGCGTGCTCGTCTGGATCGCGCAGGCAATCCTCGCCGATTACATGTCGACGTCGCTGCTCGAGCTCGCACTCGTGCCGCTATTTGGCATCGCGCTCATTTATGTCGTCTTCTACGTCGCGCGGCGCGTCTTCAGCAGCGGCGGCCAGACGCATGCGTGGCTTTTCATCGCAGAGAAGACCGTCACGGCTGTCGTTTGGATCGGCATGGTACTCACCGTGCTCGGCATCGAGCATCAGGTCCTCCACTGGATGGCGTCGGTGCGCTTTAGCGTTGCCAACGAGCGCATGACTCTGCTGTCTCTGACAACAGGCGTCCTTTGGGTGTGTGCCACGCTCATTGCGGCGCTCTGGATTGGCTCCATCTTCGAGGAGCGCGTGATGCGCTCGCGCTCGATCGACGCGAACCTGAAGACCGTGCTCGCGCGCGTAGGGCGCGCGCTGCTCGTGCTCGCGGCCGTTCTCATCAGCTTTTCGCTCGTCGGTATCGACATCACGGTGCTCGGGGTGTTCGGCGGCGCGCTTGGCGTCGGGCTCGGCTTCGGACTGCAAAAGGTCGCAAGCAACTACGTGTCGGGGTTCATCATCCTTATCGACCGTTCGTTGCGCATCGGCGACACGGTCAACGTCGGCGGCTTGCAGGGCATCGTGACCGAGATCCGCACGCGTTACACGACCGTGCGAGGGCTCGATGGCATCGAGACGCTGATTCCAAACGAAAAATTCATCATCGATGTCGTCCAGAATCATTCTTCGTATCTCACGCGCGGTTATGCGAAGGCAGCCGTGCAAGTGGCGTACGATTCGGACGTCGAGCGTGCGATGACGCTGCTTGCCGAGGCGGCCTGTGGCGTAGAGCGCGTGCTCGAAGAGCCGGCGCCCGTGCCGTATTTCGCCTCGTTCGGTGCCGATGGCATCAATCTCGAGCTCGGATTCTGGATCGACGATGCGGCCAAGGGCACAGCTGGCGTGCGCTCCGCCGTGAACCGAAACATCTGGCGCCTCTTCAACGAACACGGCATTGCCATCCCTTATCCGACGCGCGACGTGCGCATCGTCGGCGACTTGCCGGCCGCGCTCGCGGCGGCACACCCAAAGGGTGTTGCAGCGGCGGCAGTGATCAGTGACGCGGTCGGGCTTGGGGGCACGAATCTGGCACGCGATGCGAATTGAATCCGGTGCCGGCGAGCGGCAGTGTGCTGGCGCACCGCATAGTGCGGCGAAGTGTCGCAAAATTGCTCGGGCCACGCACGGGAGTGCGCCGAAAGCCGATGGGCCGGCGGCCATTGCGTTCGGATCGTCGTTTGTTACGAACGATTGCACGTGTTGCAGTACAATGCGACCCAGTCCAATAGTTTTTTGCTTTAGTACTTTTGACGGTGCTTCACTGCGCCGGACGTCATCGCTACACGGGTAAATGCCTTGTTAAATTCACTGCTCGACTTCCTCGCGCACGGCCTGCTCCGCTTCTCATGGTGGCAGATCGTGCTCTTTGTGCTTGCCGCCACGCACATTACGATCATCGGCGTCACGGTCTACTTGCATCGCTGCCAGGCTCACCGGGCGCTCGATCTGCACCCGGTTGTGAGTCACTTCTTCCGCTTCTGGCTCTGGATGACGACAGGCATGCTGACAGGCCAGTGGGCCGCCATTCACCGGAAGCACCACGCGAAGTGCGAGACGGAAGAGGATCCCCACAGCCCGCAGACGCGCGGTATCTGGAAAGTGCTGCTCGAAGGCGCCGAGCTTTATCGGGCCGAGGCCAAGAACGAGGAGACGATCCGGCGCTTCGGGCACGGTACGCCGAATGACTGGTTAGAGCGCAATATCTACACGAAGTATCCGATTCTCGGCGTGAGCATCATGATGACCGTCGATGTCGCGCTTTTCGGCCTCGCCGGTTTGACCGTCTGGGCGGTGCAGATGATCTGGATCCCATTCTGGGCGGCTGGTGTCGTCAACGGACTCGGGCATTTCTGGGGCTACCGCAACTTCAATTCGGCGGACGCGAGCACGAACCTCATTCCCTGGGGCATCCTGATCGGCGGGGAAGAGTTGCACAACAATCACCACACGT
>JAXDQB010000367.1:0-7850 GCA_034668065.1 Paraburkholderia sp. | reverse complement strand
CGCTTGTCGAAGCGTTGAGAGAGAAGGTCATCTGGGGCGCCGGGCTCGACGTGTTCGAGGACGAACCCTCGCTCGCTCCGGGGCTCGCAGAACTCGATAACGTGGTGATCGTTCCGCACATCGCGTCAGCGACTGCGCAGACGCGGCTCGCAATGGGCAAGATCGCCGCAGACAACGTGAGTCGCGTTCTCAACGGCGAAACGCCGCTCAACTGCATCAATCCGCAAGTACTCAAATAGCCGATGTTGAATCACCGCATCGAGGATCAATAAGCGGGCAGGACGGGATCTCTCAAGGCAAGCGTTTCGCTCGCATCGGGATGATCCGTCTCGCTTCCGAGCGCAAACGTTTTCATATAGTTAGTAGCACTAATCAATTGCACTGACTGATAGATAAAGATTGGAAAGTTCAGGATGGCGCTCGAACTTTCGTCTTATATCTGTCTGCGTTTTAAACCCGCCCTTTCCCCAAGGGGACCTCCGTCGGAGCGTAGGGCGGCGAGCCGGGACCCCGGCCTGAAGGCCGGTTGTGGATAGTTGCTAACCTTCGAAATAGAGGACGCAAATGCATTCAGGCTTCAAAAAAACAATCGTTGCAGCAGGAGTGTTGGCCTACGTGGCATCGGGCGGCGCATGGGCCCAAGACGCCCCGCGCAACTTTCCGCAGGATCCGCAGGCTATGGCAGCGATTCAGGCGAACTTGCAGAACATCAAGATGCCGCCCGGGTTCAAAATCGAGTTGTATGCCATGGTGCCGGGGGCGCGAGCCATTGCCGTTGACCCGACAACCGGCACCGCGTATATCGGCACGCGCAAGAATGCGGTCTGGGTCTTGCACGATGATGGCAATGGCAAGGTGAGTCAGGTCACAGAGTTTTCCGCGGCTTCGGGCTTCAAGGACCCTAACGGCGTCTGCTTCGCGCCTGACGGAACCCTGTTTGTCACCGAATTAAACCGGATCCTGTCGTTCAGCAATCCGGGCAGCGCGACGCCAACCCAGAAGGTCGTGGTGCCGCAAGGCCAATTGATTCCAGTCGGGGACGAAGCCTACAACCACGGCGCGCGCGTGTGCCGCGTCAGTCCGGACGGCAAACTGTACGTGGCCGTCGGTGAGCACTACAACGTGTTGCCTCCCGAGAAATACGATGCCTATTACAAGGAGGGCATGGGGGCGATCGTACGCTACAACCAGGACGGCAGCGGTCGCGAGATCTACGCACACGGCATTCGCAATTCGGTTGGCCTCGATTTCAATCCGAAGGACAAGACGCTTTGGTTCACGGATAACCAGACGGACACGCTCGGCGACGACCGTCCCCCTGGCGAATTGAATCGTGCCACCAAGGCGGGCGAGGACTTCGGCTATCCGTTCTACGGCGGGGGCCACGACCGTACCGTCGAATACATGGACAAGACGCCGCCTGCCGGGGTGATCTTCCCGGAGATCAACCTGCCTCCACACGCGGCCGATCTGGGCATGTCGTTCTACGAAGGCACGTCGTTCCCCAAGAAATATGCCGGCGGCATTTTCGACGCCGAGCACGGCTCGTGGGTCCGCAAGCATCCACTTGGCGCGCGCATCATGTTTACGCATCTGAAGCCTGACGGGCATGCCGCTGGCACCGAGGTCTTCGCTTCGGGCTGGCTCACGCCTGATGGTCAGTACAAGGGGCGTCCTGTGGACGTGGAGCCGATGAAGGACGGTTCACTGCTGGTATCGGACGATTTCGCTAGCGCGGTTTACCGTATTTCCTACGTGGGTAAGTAAGAGGCAAGTATGCGAAAGACTTTTCCGACTCTCATTCTGTCTGCGATGTTGGCCTTCGCTGCGTCGGGCAGCATGGCGGCCAATATTGACGCCGGAAAGACCCGTTCGATGCAGTGCGCGGCCTGCCATGGAGCCAACGGACACGCCGTTGCTCCACTGACGCCGAATCTGGCCGGACAGGACGAGGACTATCTGACTAAGCAGCTGAAGGATTTTCGGTCGGGGGCGCGGCAAGACGAAACCATGTCGGTAATCGCCAAGCCGCTTAGCGACACGGAGATCGCCAATCTTTCCGGATACTTCAGCAGTTTGAAATAAGCCAATAGAACCCGCGCGATTCGCAATTAGCGGGAATTCAAAACGAATGGATGTTCGGTCGAACGCATAGCGCGCCAGACCGAAACGAATTGGAGCCGACAATGAAGATGACTGCGACTGCCGCCATTGCGTGCTGTTGGTCGATCGCTGCACTTTCGATCTCACCGCTGGCCCATGCCGCTACCGATCCCCATGTCTTCACGCAAACCTGCCCTAATGGGGACAGGATCGCGGTGAACATGAACAAGAAGACCTTGGCGTTTACGCGTGGTTCGCGGACTTACCACGCGACTTACGATGATGGTTATGCCATAACCTGGGCTGCGAACAACCCGCCGTTGCCTGACGGCGTGAAGGCAATGCCGACGGGTGGCCAGATTGGAACGGATGGCGCATTCTTCGGCGATGGGGACGTGGACAACAACGTGGTGTGTCCGCGCGACAAATGACTGAAAGTCAGTCTGCAGTTGTTGGTACATGACGCGGCGAGCGGTCGTTTTAACATTGAAAGCTTTTTGTCCGATTGGTGCTGCATCATGTATAAATATTTTTAAGCTTGTGCCCAGTTGATATTCCTGCTTATGGGCGTAGACTGAAGATTCGGATGGCCAAGCCATCCGAGACGTAATATTTCCCTGACGATTAGAAAGGAGTGAATTTTATGACCTGGACAACCCCCTCTTATACTGACATGCGCTTTGGCTTTGAAATCACGATGTACATTGCAACGCGTTAATCTCAATTGATGAATTCCCGGGGTGGCGGAGTTGAATGCGCCATCCCGGGCAAACGAGTCGAGAAATTGCCGGAGGCGGCAAACAGATTCCCGGCTGGCCCATTGCCGGAATGATCGAAGGTTTCGAATGAAATTGATCGTGTTGGGTTCGTCCGCCGGCGGCGGTTTTCCTCAATGGAATTGCAATTGCCGTAACTGCGATGGCGTGCGGCGAGGGACCCTGGACGCGAAAAGGCGCACGCAATCCTCGATTGCAGTCAGCGCGAACGGCGTGGACTGGCTGCTGGTCAACGCTTCGCCGGACCTGCTTTCGCAGATCGCGGCGCATCCCGAATTGCAACCTGCGCGACGCGTGCGCGATAGCGGTATCGCCGCCGTAGTGACGATGGATGCGCAGATCGATCACGTTACCGGCCTGTTGATGCTGCGTGAACGCGATACGCCACTGCCGCTCTATGTCACCGACTCCGTTTTTCAGGACTTGAGCACGGGTTTTCCGATCCTCTCAATACTTGATCACTATTGCGGTGTCGAACGGCATCATATTGCGCTGGATGGTTCGTCATTCGCAATTCCTGCGCTAGCGGGAATACGTATTGAAGCAGTGCCGCTCTCCAGCAAGGCGCCCCCCTATTCACCTCATCGAAATGCCCCCGAGCGGGGAGATAACATCGGTCTGACGTTTATCGATGAAACATCCGGCAAGAAAGCTTTCTACGCGCCCGGCCTCGGCACGCTCGAGCCGCACGTGCTCGACGCGATGCGCGGTGCGGATCTGCTTCTTGTCGACGGCACGCTCTGGACTCAGAACGAGATGATCGAACTCGGGCTCACGCAGAAGACGGGCGCCGACATGGGCCATCTCGCGCAAACCGGCGCGGGCGGCATGATTGAAGTGCTGGTTTCGATCGATCGAGCGAAGGTGCGCAAGGTGCTTATCCACATCAACAACACCAATCCCATTCTTGTGGAAGACAGCCCCGAGCGACGCATCCTGGCAACGCACGGCATCGAAGTCGCCTTCGACGGTATGGCGTTCGAACTATGAACATGTCTCTGGAGAAACGTGTGATGGTGCAAAAGTCCGCGTGGACTCGCGAGGAGTTCGAAGCCGAGCTTCGTGCCAAGGGCACTGCGTATCACATCCATCACCCCTTCAACGTGAAGATGAATGCCGGTGGCTGTTCGCGCGAGCAAATACGCGGTTGGGTGGCCAATCGCTTTTATTACCAGATCAACATTCCGCTTAAGGATGCGGCGGTGATGTCGAATTGTCCCGATAGGGAGACGCGCCGGCGCTGGGTGCTACGCATTCTCGACCACGATGGTTACGGCAATGACGAAGGCGGCATCGAAACCTGGGCGCGCCTGGGAGATGCGGTGGGCCTCTCGCGCGACGAACTCTGGTCTCTCAAACATGTGACACCGGGAGTGAGATTCGCCGTTGACGCCTATGTCAACTTTGCTCGCCGCGCGCCATGGCAGGAGGCGGTATGCTCGTCGCTGACGGAGATTTTCGCGCCGCAGATTCACAAGGACCGTCTAGCCACCTGGCCCACGTGCTATCCGTGGATAGAACCCGATGGCCTGAGCTATTTCCGCTCGCGAATCTCGCTCGCGCAACGTGACGTCGAGCATGGGCTCGAGGTGACGCTCGACTACTTCAAGACCCGCGAGCAGCAGGAACATGCGCTGGAAATCCTGCAGTTCAAGCTCGACATCCTGTGGTCAATGCTCGATGCGATCGAAAAGGCGTTTCCCCAATGACCGCGCTCAAGCTCAAGCCCATCTTCCGCCTGCAGTGGGAGCCGGCGCAGAATGCGCACGTGCTGCTTTACCCTGAAGGTATGGTGAAGCTGAACCCGAGCGCTGGAGAAATTCTCATGCGCTGCGACGGCACGCGTGATATCGATATGCTTATCGATGAACTAAAGCGGGTGTTCAATACGCCGGATCTGGGCGACGACGTACGGTTGTTCGTCGCGGAAGCTGAACGGCGCGGCTGGCTGGAGTCCCTGACATGAGCAGCCCGGTTGAGATTGCCCCGCCGCTTTGGCTACTTGCGGAACTCACGTACCGCTGCCCACTGCATTGCGCCTTTTGCTACAACCCCGTGAACTACGCCGAACACCGCAGCGAACTGACCACCGATGAATGGATTGACGTGTTTCGGCAGGCGCGCGCACTGGGCGCCGCGCAGCTGGGTTTTTCGGGCGGAGAACCGCTCGTGCGCGATGACCTTGAGGTGCTAGTGGGCGAAGCACGCAAGTTGGGCTTCTATACGAACCTGATCACTTCAGGCGTCGGGCTCACGGACAAGCGTCTCGATGCATTGAAAGAAGCCGGCCTAGATCACATTCAGCTGTCATTCCAGGATTCCACGCAGGAGCTCAACGATTTCCTGAGCAGCACGCGCACGTTCGATCTGAAGAGCCGGGTGGCGAGATCGATCAAGGCGCATGGATTCCCGATGGTGCTCAACTGCGTGCTGCACCGTTACAACCTCCCGCACGTGGACAAGATCATCGAAATGGCACTCGCCATGGGTGCCGAGTACCTGGAGCTGGCAAACACGCAGTACTACGGCTGGGCGCACGCGAACCGTGCGCAGCTGATGCCAACCGCCGAACAACTACGCGATGCCGAAGCGGTGGTTGAGCGGTATCGCAGCGAAGTGGGTGCGCGATGCCAAATCTATTTCGTGGTACCGGACTACTTCGAAAAGCGGCCAAAGCGCTGCATGAACGGCTGGGGTGCCGTGTTTCTTGGCGTAGCGCCCGATGGGGCGGCGCTACCGTGCCACGCGGCGCGTTCCTTGCCGGGGCTGACATTTCCGAACGTGAAGGAAGTATCGATCCGGGCGATCTGGTACGAGAGCGACGCTTTCAACCGTTTCCGCGGGTTTGACTGGATGAAGGAGCCTTGCAAAAGCTGCGAGGAAAAGGGGATCGATGCGGGCGGCTGCCGCTGCCAGGCGTATCTGCTGACGGGCGATGCGGCTGCCACGGACCCGGTTTGCGACAAATCGCCTATGCACGAAAAGGTGGTCACAGTGGTGCGTCAGGCCGCGTCGAAACGCGATCCCGATGAGCAGCCGATGATGTTTCGCAATGATGCAAATTCGCGATTAATAAGCGGGCGGATCACCAACCCGAAGATGCCGAGCTGAACGGGTTCACGCCGGCAGCCCCCATGAAGCCGGCCTCGGCTCCGGCGGCCGAAGCCTGAGCTGCGGTAAAATTCGACGTTCGTTTTCTTTCCGCCGCCCGGCCGTGCCGGCGCGTCGGAAAGCCTCTCTTCGAAGGTCGATTGCTGATGGAAATTCACAAGGAAGTCGATGCACGCGGGCTCAACTGTCCGCTGCCGATCCTGCGCGCCAAGAAGGCGCTCGCCGATATGCAAAGCGGTCAGATACTCAAGGTACTCGCAACGGATCCGGGATCGCAGCGCGATTTTGCTGCTTTTGCCAAGCAGACGGGCAATGAAATCGTCGAAAGTACGACGATGCAGGACAAGTCTTTTGTCTTTTTGATGCGCCGCCGCTAAAAACACTAAAAGGCCGCACGCGAGCTAATAGCCTCGCGCGTTTCCGGTCTCGCCGCCCCTCGCCAATTCAGTCCGGCCACATCCGCTGGCCAAGGGCACAAGTGCGGCGTTCTTCCCGCTCGTCCTTTCCCCAATCGATTGACTGCTGCGACATTTCGTCCTATGAATGCGTTTGTCGCCCAACGTACGTTGCGCAGAGGCGCGAGCACATTGTTCAAGAGTGTGCCGCGCATGCCGTTAACGGGCTTGGGCGCATCGCTCGCTTTGCCTGGCGACATGCGTTCGCGATCGGCACGCGGCCTTCGGGCCGTTGCCGCTCGGTCCATCGCTACAGAGGAAAACGCAAATGAAAGAGTGGATAGGGGTCGCCGTAGCAGGCGTGATGCTCGCGGGGGCATCGGCTGCTAGTGCGCAGGTGACTCAGGAAATATATGGGCAGGTCGGCACGGAAGGGGTGGGCATCGGCTATGGCCACGTGCTCGGCTCGATGCTGAACGCCCGCGCGGAATTCAACGGACTCGCGCTCTCGCACAACTTTAGCTCAGGTGGTTTGACGTACAACGGGACGCTCGATCTCGCTCACGCCGGGCTTTACCTTGATTTCTTCCCGTTGCCCAGCATCGTGCCCTTCCGGCTGACCGCGGGGGTGGTCATCGGAGGCGACAGTCTCAACCTGACCGCACAGCCGCAGTCCGGCACCTACACGATCAATGGGCGCACGTATCCGGCGCAAGGCCAGCAGATCACGGCGAAGGCAAGCTATCCGACACTGCGGCCTTATGTGGGCATCGGCTTGGGTCATTCGCCGATCGCTACGAGAGGGTGGGGGCTTTTCTTCGATGCAGGCGTGGCCTACGGACAACCCCAACTCGACTTCTCCGCGCCTTCGGGGATCGTAGCCCAAGCCGGGCAGACAAACCTGAACGCGGAAGAGCAGCAGTTGACCAATACGATCGATCGCTATCGCTTCTATCCGATCGTCAAGATCGGTGCGACTTATCGCTTCTAGTTTTTCCGTCTCTCCGAGCGGGTGCGTACGGGGCTACACTGTGCGCCCCCGTACGCACACCGCACCTCAGCTGTCCATCACCGGCGCACGTGTGCGCAGGTAGTTTGCGAAGTCTTCCGACACTTCGGGATGGCGCAACGCGAACTCGACAGTTGCCTTCAAGTAGCCGAGTTTGCTGCCGCAATCGAAGCGCGTGCCGTGATACCTGTAGGCGAGCACTTGTTCGTCGGACAGCAGCGACTGGATCGCATCGGTCAGCTGGATCTCCCCGCCCGCACCCGGCTTGATCGCGCGCAGGTGTTCGAAAATGCGCGGCTTCAAAACGTAGCGGCCAACCACGCCGAGGTTCGACGGCGCCTCTTCGGGCGCAGGCTTTTCGATGATGCCCGACATCTTGATGATCGCGTCTTCCCACTCTTTGCCTTCGACGATCCCGTATGACTTCGTTTCCTGCGGCGGGATTTCCTCCACACC
>JAXDQB010000366.1:0-2643 GCA_034668065.1 Paraburkholderia sp. | reverse complement strand
GTTAGCCGACGTGCCTAAGGCCAATTGGTCGACCCCGATGCCGCGCAGCTCAGCCAGTACGGCGCCGATGCGCGCGGTCTGATCGGGCGTGTTGCGTTGCTTGTAGCGCCAGGAGGGTGCAATGTCGGGGGCGTCGGTCTCGACGACGATCGCATCAAGCGGCAACTCGGCCGCGAGCCGCCGGATCTGCCGCGCCCGCTCAAACGTGACGCTGCCGCCAAAGCCGAGCCGCATGCCTTGCTCGATGAACGCATCCGCCTGTTGAAAGCTGCCGTTGAACGCGTGCGCGATGCCTTGCCTCACGCCAATGCGGCGCAGCCCTTTCAGCACCCCGTCCTGCGATTTGCGCACATGGCAGATGACGGGCAGACCGAACTCGCGTGCGAGTTTTAGCTGCCCTTCGTAGAAAAACCACTGCCGCTCGTCGTCGAGCCCGGGGACGAAATAGTCGAGGCCGATTTCGCCGATGCCGACGAAGCGCGGGTCGTCGAGGCTCGCTTCGATCTCCCTGCGCAGTGCATCGAGATCGTCGTCCGCGGCCTGCGGCGTAAAAAGCGGATGGATGCCCAGCGCATACGCGCCGCCAGCGATACGTCGTGCGAGCGCCCGCACGGTCGCAAAGTTTGCACGCGCGACGGCCGGAATCACGATCTGCGCGACGGCCGCCCGCTGCGCCGCCTGCGCGACGTCGTCACGGTCCGCATTGAATTCGGCGGCGTCGAGATGGCAGTGCGTGTCGATCCACATGGCGAAGGTCGCCTGAAAGAGCCTCGCGCGCCGACGTTACACAGGCACCGGCGGCTCTTCGCGCAGCACGCCGTCGCGCAAGCGCAACGTGCGATCGCAGCGGCCGGCGAGGTCCGGATCGTGCGTGACGATGACAAAGCTCGTCTCGAGCTTCTCGGAAAGCTCCAGCATGAGATTGAAGACGGTGTCGGCCGTTGCGCCGTCGAGATTGCCGGTGGGCTCGTCGGCTAGCACGCAGGCGGGCTTCGTGACGAGCGCCCGTGCAATAGCGACGCGCTGCCGCTCGCCGCCCGACAACTCCCCGGGCCGATGCTTCGCGCGATGGCCGAGCCCTACGCGCTCGAGCATGTCGAGCGCGTCGCGACGCGCCTCATCGCTCGGCAGACGGCGAATTCGCAGCGGCATCGCGACGTTGTCGAGCGCGTTGAATTCCGGCAGCAGATGGTGAAACTGATAAACGAAGCCGAGCGCTCGGTTGCGCAAGTCGTTGCGCGCGCGCTCCGCCAGTTCGGTAAACGGCTTGCCGAGCAGCGACACCCGCCCTGTGCCCGGTTCATCAAGCCCGCCGAGAACGTGCAACAGCGTGCTTTTTCCCGACCCGGACGCGCCGACGATCGCAACTTTCTCGCCGCGCCTCACGACCAGGCTTGCATCGCTCAGCACCGTCACATTGAGGCCGCCCTGCACAAACGATTTCGAGATGCCCATCGCCTCGAGCACACATTCGCCGGCGGCCGGCCGCGGCGACTCGACGGCGCCCGCCGTCATCGGTTGATCGGTCATGAGTTCACTCATAGCGCAGCGCCTCCGCCGGACGAATCTTAGCCCCGCGCCAGCTCGGATAAAGGGTTGCAAGCGACGATAGAACGAACGCAATCACGCCGATTCTAATCACGTCGGCCGGCACGAGTTCGGACGGCAGCTCGCTGATGAAGTACACCGACGGCGGCAGAAATTGCACGCCGAGCAGATGCTCGATCATTGGCACGAGCCACGGAATGCTCCATGCGATGAGCGTACCGACAGCCACACCTGTCACCGTGCCCGCGAAGCCGATCGTCATGCCTTGCACGATGAAGATTTTCATGATCGAGCCCGGCTGCGCCCCGAGCGTACGCAAGATGGCGATGTCGGCTTGCTTGTTGGTGACCGTCATCACAAGCGACGACACGAGATTGAACGCCGCGACCGCGATGATCAGCGTGAGAATGATGAACATCATCCGCTTTTCGATTTTCACGGCAGAGAACCAAGTCTTGTTCTGCTGCGTCCAGTCGGTGATGTACAGATCGCCCGACAAGCTGTGCGAGAGCTCCCGCGCGACACGCGGCGCCGCCTGCATGTCCTTCAGGCGCAGCCGCACGCCGGTCGGCGATCTGAGACGAAAGAGCGCCTCGGCATCTCGGATATTCACGAGTGCGAGCGAGCTGTCGTATTCGTAGTGACCCGACTGGAACACGCCTGCGACAGTGAACTGCTTTAAGCGCGGCAGCATCCCGGCGGGCGTCATCGAACCCTCGGGCGCGACGAGCGTAATTTTGTCGCCGGCCGTCACGCCGAGGCTCTCGGCAAGATCGGCCCCGAGCACGATGTTGAACTGGCCCGGCACGAGATCGGTCAGATGGCCCGCTTTCATGTCTTTGCCGATGTCCGAGACTTGCGGCTCGAAAGCCGGATCGACGCCTCGCAAGGCGACGCCGCTCACGGCATCTTGCCGCGAGAGCAGCGCCTGAGCGTCGACGTAAGGCGCCGCTCCGATCACTTCCCGATTGCGCCGCGCTTCCTGGGCCGTTAATTGCCAGTCGGGCAAGGCGCCGTTCGGCGAGAAGATCTGCACGTGCGCGAGCACCGAGAGCATCCGGTCACGCACATCCTTTTGGAAACCGTTCATCACGG
>JAXDQB010000365.1:0-16336 GCA_034668065.1 Paraburkholderia sp. | reverse complement strand
GCTCGCCCCGCCGGCGCGCAGGGGCGGCTGTTGTGTATTGACCAACGCCGCGGTCTCGGCCTGGGGAGGTGTCGGCTCGGCCGCAGCGGACTTGCCGCCCTCCATGGTTCGCGGCGGGACATCGATTGCGGCCCTCGCCGGGCTACGCTGCAGCGGCTCGCTCGCCCCGTTGCGGCGCCCCCGATCCACGGCGACGTCCGCGGCCGGATCAGCCGACGCGGCCAAATCAGGATGCACGGAGACACCGGAGGCCGCCGCTCGTGCTTCAGCCTGCGCAAGTTGTGGGCGTAATGCCGCTTTATCGGCGGGGCGTTCGTCGACCTGCTCCGCACCACGGGGCGGTGGCGCAACCGCGCCGACCTGCAGAGCCGAGGCGGCAGGCTGTCTCTGCGGCAAAGCCGAAGCTGACTGAGGCTGTGCCGAACCGACCGCCGCGCTGCTCCTCGGTGCGCCGACGGATGCGCGCGGTCCGGAGCCCGCCGTCCCGCTACCCGCCGTGCCGCTACCCTGAGTCGCGGGCTCGAACGCGAGCATGCGCAGGAGCGTCATCGTGAAGCCCGCATACTCGTCCGGCGCAAGCCCAAGCTCGCTGCGCCCGATGGTCGCGATCTGATAGAGGAGCTGCACCTCCTCGGGCGAAAGGACCTGCGCGAAACGGCGCACATCGTTCGCTTCCGGCCATTCATCGAGCACAGACGCCGGCGCGAACTGCGCCCAGGCAATGCGGTGAAAAAGGCTCGCCAAGTCCTGTAGCGCGGTCGAGAACGAAAGGCTGCGCAACGCCATTTCGTCGGCGATCCCGAGCACGAGCGCGCCATCACCGGCGACCACCGCGTCGACGAGACGGATCAGATAACTTTGATCAAGTGCGCCGAGCATGCCCCGCACGGCCTCTTCGGTGACCTGATTTGCCGAATATGCGATGGCCTGATCGGTCAACGACAGCGCATCACGCATACTGCCGTCGGCCGCCCGCGAGAGCAGCCGCAGTGCTTGCGGCTCGAACGCGATGCCTTCGGCTGCGAGAATGTGCTCGAGGTGACCGACGATATGTCCGGCAGGCATCTGCTTTAGATTGAACTGAAGGCAGCGCGACAGCACCGTCACGGGAATCTTCTGCGGATCGGTAGTCGCGAGAATGAACTTGATGTGCGGCGGCGGCTCTTCCAGCGTCTTCAACATGGCGTTGAACGCATGGTTCGTCAGCATGTGCACTTCGTCGATCATGTAGACCTTGAATCGTGCATCCACAGGAGCGTAGACGGCTCGCTCGAGCAGCGCGGCCATTTCATCGACGCCGCGGTTGCTCGCGGCGTCCATTTCGACGTAATCGACGAACCGCCCCTCATCGATCTCCCGACATGCACGGCATACGCCACAGGGCGTCGCGCTAATGCCGGTTTCGCAATTGAGCGCCTTCGCGAAAATGCGCGAAAGCGTTGTCTTGCCGACTCCGCGGGTGCCGGTAAAGAGATACGCATGATGCAGGCGTGCACCGTCAAGCGCGTGCGTGAGCGCACGCACGACGTGATCCTGTCCGACGAGCGAAGCGAAACCCTTCGGCCGCCACTTGCGTGCGAGAACTTGATAGGTCATCGCGGAATTGTATCAGCAACGCTGGGGCGCCCAACCGGTACCGCGGCGGCCCCAAGTCATCCGAATACTGCAGCGGACAAGCCTGACGCCGCACTTCCGATACGCGCGGGCCGCGCGGACAAGTACGATGAGCAACGCCCAATACGGCGGCTTCGCTTTGAAAAACGCGAGAGAGACCGAAGCGGGGAATAGAGCGAAGGCGAAACAGACGACGTCAATCAGAAGATGACATCCGTAAGGAAAGGTGACGAGCCCGACCCTCGGCACTGGCGGAAAACGGCTGTGGCTGCTTCGTTCCCGACCTGACCAGGTTGACCATCCCTCCATGCGAGGAGGCCCGTCACGGCGCATTCTATCACCGCTTATCGCGGCGCGCGACCTTTCGATGATGGGGTGGTGCAAAGCACCTCCTGTCGAGTGCGCCAGTCGTGGCTATCGGGTATGCACGGCACATAGGGATTTGGGCTAATATGACCTGTGTGTGACCGGTAATTGATGAGCCACGGCAATGAGAGGCTCTCGCCGTATCAACAGCCCTTGCGTTCATTTCGCGCGTTTCGCGCACTAAGCGCCGTGCACCGTTTTGCGTGCGGGGTTGCGTGTGTGCATTCGGTGTCCGTCCTATCCGGACGCGCACCCGCGGAACGTTTTTTCGTTTTGGTGTATCGTGGCGGGCAAATTCAGTCTCGGGCCAGGAACCGAAGAGGTATTTAAATGAGCGAACCAATCAAGCACATCAGCGATGCATCGTTCGAGCAGGACGTCGTGAAATCCGACAAGCCCGTGCTGCTCGATTTCTGGGCCGAATGGTGCGGCCCGTGCAAGATGATTGCCCCGATCCTAGACGAAGTCGCCAAGGACTACGCAGACCGTCTGCAAATCGCGAAAATCAACGTCGACGAGTTTCAGTCCACGCCGGCCAAGTACGGCGTGCGCGGTATCCCCACGCTGATTCTCTTTAAAAACGGCGCGGTCGCGGCGCAAAAAGTCGGCGCGTTGTCGAAGTCGCAACTGACGGCGTTCCTCGACAGCCACCTATGATCGATCTGCCGGGCTTGTTGTCCGAGTACAACGAGCCCGGCAGCATCGCCCGATTAGCCACGCAGCCGTGACATGGCGTGTGCTATGATTGTGCTAGAATCGCCGTAGTCAAGAAAGACGTACCAGTCCCTGAGCGGTTCCGCTCATTCCCCTCCCAGATTTTTTCGTCGCACCTTCTCTCCCCGGTGGGATTTCTGTATGCATTTATCCGAGCTCAAGTCTCAGCACGTGTCTCATTTGATCGAGATGGCAAACGGCCTCGAGATCGAGAGCGCGAACCGCCTGCGCAAGCAGGAACTGATGTTCGCTATTCTCAAAAAGCGCGCCAAAACCGGCGAGACCATTTTCGGCGACGGCACGCTCGAGGTACTGCCCGACGGCTTCGGCTTCCTTCGCTCACCGGAAATGTCGTATCTCGCAAGTACAGACGACATTTACATTAGCCCCTCGCAGATCCGGCGGTTCAATCTGCACACGGGCGACACCATCGAAGGTGAGGTGCGCACGCCGAAGGACGGCGAACGCTATTTCGCTCTCGTCAAGGTGGACAAGGTCAACGGGCAGCCGCCCGAGGCTTCGAAACATAAGATCATGTTCGAAAACCTCACGCCGCTGCATCCGAACAAGCCGCTCGCGCTCGAGCGCGAAATGCGCGGCGAGGAAAACGTGACGGGCCGCATCGTCGACATGATCGCCCCGATCGGCAAGGGGCAGCGCGGCCTGCTCGTCGCCTCGCCGAAATCGGGCAAGACGGTGATGCTTCAGCACATCGCGCATGCGATCAAGCAGAACCACCCCGACGTCGTACTGTTCGTGCTGTTGATCGACGAGCGCCCCGAAGAAGTGACGGAAATGCAGCGCTCGGTGGCAGGCGAAGTGATCGCATCCACCTTCGACGAACCGGCCACGCGTCACGTGCAGGTCGCCGAGATGGTGATCGAAAAAGCCAAGCGCCTCGTCGAAATGAAGCAAGACGTGGTGATTCTGCTCGACTCCATCACGCGGCTCGCGCGCGCTTATAACACGGTCATCCCCGCCTCGGGCAAGGTGCTCACGGGCGGTGTCGATGCCAACGCGCTGCAACGGCCGAAGCGCTTTTTCGGCGCAGCCCGCAACATCGAGGAAGGCGGCTCGCTCACGATTATCGGCACAGCGCTGATCGAGACGGGCAGCCGGATGGACGACGTGATCTACGAAGAATTCAAGGGCACGGGCAATATGGAAGTGCACCTGGAGCGCCGTCTTGCGGAAAAGCGGGTTTATCCGTCGATCAACCTGAACAAGTCCGGTACCCGCCGCGAAGAACTGCTCATCAAACCCGAGATCCTTCAAAAGATCTGGGTGCTGCGCAAGTTCATTCACGATATGGACGAAGTCGAAGCGATGGAATTCCTGCTCGAAAAGGTCCGTCAGACGAAGAGCAATTCGGAGTTCTTCGATATGATGCGTCGCGGCGGCTGACGCCGGCTGCGCAGGCATGAAGAGCCGCCGCTTGAATCGCTTATCGCCCTGCAAGTTGCGGCTCGGTTAAACGCCCGTAAATCGATCGGCCCCTGTTGCGCCATGCTCAACAAGTTCACCCGCTGGCTCGAGACGCGGCGCCGCGAGCGAGCACTGCGCGAGTACCCGATCGCAGACGACGTCTGGACGGCGGCGCTCGAGCGCCTGCCTTTTCTCGCTCGGCTCGACGCCCACGATCTTACGCGCCTGCGGGAAATGACAAGCCTCTTCGTCGCGCACAAGTCGTTTTCGACTGCTCACGGGCTTGAACTGACGGACGAGATGATCGTCGGCATCGCCGTACAGGCCTGCTTGCCAGTATTGAACCTGAGCCTCGATCTCTACCGCGGCTGGATCGGCATCGTGATCTACCCGGGCGAGTTCGTGATACGCAAGACGGTCGAAGACGAGGACGGTGTCGTCCACGAGGTCGAGCACGATGCCAGCGGCGAAGCATGGGAAGGCGGCCCGGTCATCCTCTCATGGGAAGACGCGCAGATGACGGACGCCCCTGATGCATACAACGTCGTCATTCACGAGTTCGCGCACAAGATCGACATGCTGAGCGGGCAAGCCGACGGGCACCCGCCGCTTTTTCGCCGTTGGCATGCGCCGCTCGACGCACAAACGTGGGCCGACGTCTTCGATCATGCCTACGACAGCTTCTGCGCCAAGGTCGACGCCATGCCAAAGCGCCGCTGGGCGCGCTTCGAGCGCGAATCGCTGATCGATCCGTATGCGGCCGATCACCCGTCGGAGTTCTTCGCCGTCTGCAGCGAGGCACTGTTCGTGCAGCCACAGGCGTTCGAAGCTGAGTACCCGGAGCTCTACCGGCTGCTCGCCCGCTATTACCGGCAAGACCCGGCGCGCAGAGGTGCGCTCGCCCCTCCCGCCGAGCACGCAAATCGTTCGTCAACGCGCTGATTTTCTGGCATAATCGCCGCTTTTCGACCTTAGGCAAGTGGCTCGCGGTTTGCAGTCGCGCAGTGCCGATGCGGATTGTGCCGGTGTGAGTGTGTTCGAAGTGATTTCTGGCCTCGCATCAGGTGGCATAGATGGCACAGGTGGCACAGGTGGCATAGGCGGCATCGAGCGCGATCAAGCGTCACGATCGACAATGATTAACGATGATCGAGCGGCGGGCTGGCTACCAGCAAATTAAAGGAAAGACCATGAAAGAAGGCATTCACCCCAATTATCGCGAAGTCGTTTTTCAAGACATGTCGATCGGCTTCACTTTCGTGACGCGTTCGACGATCCAAACGCGCGAAACCATCGAACACAACGGTAAGACGTACCCGCTTGCCAAGATCGAAGTTTCGTCAGAATCGCACCCGTTTTACACGGGCCAGCAAAAGATCATGGATACGGCAGGTCGCGTCGAGAAGTTCAACAAGAAGTTCGGCGCACGCGCAGGCGCCAAGGCAGCGAAGTAATTCCAACGCATTCGTCGAACGGCCGAAAAGCCGTGAGCCGAGAGGGAAAGGGCAGCCGCGGCTGCCCTTTTTCATTGTCGCCGGCTTCGCTTTCGCTACCGCTCGCGCCGTCACGGCAATCCGCGGGGCACAGGACAATGACGCCTGGCGCCAACGAAGTCTACAATGCCGATTCCCTGATCGCGCCGCATAAATAAAACGACCGCCGCATATCTGCATGAAAACCGTCGTCCGTCTTACCGCCTCCGCTACTCGCGCCCTGCCGCGATGGTTGTTGCTCACGATCTGCATTATCTATGCGGCGTTCGGCCTCTTCGGCCGAGATCCTTGGAAAAACGAAGACGCAGCAGGCTTCGGCGTGATGTGGACGATGGCCAACGGGAGCACGCGAGACTGGCTGCTGCCGAATCTCGTCGGCAAGTTCGTCACGGACGATGGCCCCGCCGGCTACTGGTTCGGCGCGTCATTGATCCGCCTCCTCGCGCCGTGGCTCGCGGCGGACGATGCGTCGCGCGTTTCGACTGGCGTGCTCTTTTGCTTGACGTGTGCGCTCGTCTGGTATGCCGCGTACCTGCTCGGACGCCGCCCCGAAGTACAACCGTTCAAGTACGCATTCGGCGGCGAGCCGCAACCGCGCGACTACGGGCGCACGCTTGCCGACGGCGCACTGCTGATATTGCTCGCCTGCTTCGGCCTCGCGGAGCGTGGTCATGAAACCACGCCGCAGCTCGCGCAGTTCTTGAGCATCGCGCTCATCGTCTACGGCCTCGTGCGCGGCCTCGACAAGCCGTTACACGGAGCCCTCTGCTGGGGCTTCGGGCTTGGGTTCGTTGCACTGGCGGGCAACCCGCTGCTCGTCGTCGCATTACTGGCCGGCACGCTTGTCATGGCCGCGATCGTGCGCGAGGGGCGCTCGGTCTGGCTGCTCGCGGCGGGCGTCCCGCTCGCGCTCGCGCTCTCGATCGCATGGCCAATCGCCATCCTCCGGCTCTATCCGGACGACGCGAGCTGGTTTCTCGATCAATGGATCAACGTGAGCATCAACCGGTTCTCCACGCCGCCCAGCCATGTCGTCGCCTACGCGCTGAAGAACCTGCCGCTATTCACATGGCCCGCGTGGCCGCTTGCACTCTGGGCCTGGATCAGCTGGGGGGGGCTGCGCCGCAAGCCGCACATTGCGGTCCCGCTCGCGGTTATCTTGCCCATTCTCGTCCTCGCCGTTTTGCAAAGCCACCAGACGAATCGGCTCTACATACTGCTGCTGCCGCCGCTCGCCGCATTGGCAACGTTCGCGCTGCCAACGCTCAAGCGTGGCGCGATCAATGCGATCGACTGGTTTGCCGTGCTCAGCTTCACGATACTGAGCACGTTCGTTTGGCTGGTTTGGCTTGCGTCACAAACGGGCTTCCCGCACCCACTTGCGCGTAATCTGGCCCGACTCGCCCCGGGCTTCGCACCACATTTCGATCTGCCTTCGTTTGTCTGCGCAGTCGCGGTGACAATCTGCTGGTACGTACTCGTGCACTGGCGGGTGGCCCGCCACCCTAACGTCCTCTGGCGCAGCGTCGTGCTCTCGAGCGCGGGCACGACGCTTATGTGGGTGCTGCTGATGACATTGTGGCTGCCGATCGTGAACTACAGCCGGACGTATCGCGATGTCGCCTTGCAGATCGCCCAGCATCTGCCGGACGACTACACCTGCATCTCTCCAGCGCGCCTCGGCGACGCACAACTTGCTTCGTTTGCCTACTTCGGCGACATGCAGTTCTCGTTCGGTGGCGACTGCGACGTGCTGCTGCGCCAGGACACGCAGGACTTCAGCGCGCCCAGCCCAATGCCGAGCTACATTTGGCAACTGGTTTGGGAAGGCCGCCGTGCGGCCGACCGCGACGAACGCTTCCGCCTTTATGTGCGGGTCGATCGTCCGAAGCCCGCGCTCTCGCGGCATACGAAACCTCCGCGGCGACACTGAGAGATGTTTGCCGACATGCGCAGGATTGCCGGCCTCGCTTGGCCGGTGCTGATCGGGCAACTGGCAATCATCGCGTTCGGCGTGATCGATACGGTGATGGTCGGACGCTATTCGGCCGTCGATCTGGCCGCGCTTGGGCTCGGATCTTCAATCTATGTCTCGGTGTACGTCGGCCTAACCGGTGTCGTCCTCGCGCTTCAGCCGATAGCCGGTCAGCTTTTCGGCGCGCAGCGCCCACGCGAGATCGGCGAGGAAGTGCGCCAGGCGCTGTGGCTTGCGGCAGCGCTTGCCGTACTTGGCTTCGTCGTCATGTACTTCCCCGGGCCGTTGCTTGCAATCGCCCACGTTCCAGCGGCTCTTTACGATCGCACCGAACTCTATCTGCGCATCGCCGCGCTCGGGCTACCGGCAGCCCTCGTCTTTCGCGTGTATTCGGCGCTGGCGAACGCCGTGGGCAAGCCGCGGCTTGTCATGGTGCTTCAAATCGGTGCCCTCTTGCTCAAGGTTGCGCTGAACTTCTGGTTCATCTTCGGCGGGCTCGGCGTTTCGCCGCTTGGCGGCGCCGGCTGTGCACTTGCAAGCACCATCATCAATTTCGCGCTCGCCGTCATCGGGCTCGCGCTCCTGTCGCGGCTCGACGTCTTCTCGCCCTTCGAAATCTTCACCCGCTTTTGTTGGCCTAACAGGCGACGTCAAGCCGAGCTTCTGAAGCTGGGTCTGCCGATGGGACTCTCCTATCTGATCGAGGTGACTTCGTACACGTTCATGGCGCTCTTCATCGCCCGCTTCGGCACGACGACGCTCGCAGGCCATCAGATCATCGGGAATTTCGGCGCCGTGCTCTACATGACGCCGATGTCGATCGGCATTGCCACATCGACACTCGTCGCGCATGCGCTCGGCGCGGATCGCCATGATGCGGCACAGGCGCTCGCGCGGCACGGCATCGCAATGGCCTGCGCAGTGGGCTGTGCCTACGCAGCAATCAGCTTCGTCTTAAGGCCCGCCATCCTCGCCGGCTATACGACCGATGCGGCCGTCGTCGCAGCGGCGATGCCGCTCATGCCGCTCATGCTCGTCTATCACCTCTTCGACACGTTCCAAACGGCAACGGCATTCGTCCTGCGCGCCTATCGGGTCGCCGTCGTGCCGACGCTCATCTATGCAATTGCGCTATGGGGCGTAGGTCTCGGCGGCGGCTATCTGCTCGGCTTCGACGTCGGCGGCTTCGCACCTGCCTGGCTCACCGGCGCGCGCGGATTTTGGGCCGCCAATGCGGCGAGCCTCGCAGTGGCAGGCTTCGGGCTTTTTTTGCACTGGTGTTCCGTCAGCGCACGCTGCGCACGCGAGGCGCACGCCGTGTCGAAAGCGTCGGGTGCATAGATTAATAAAACAGCGGCCGAACATCATGTGCTCGGCCGCCGTCGAGTGGCTTGTTGCCCGATTGGCCGCCAATGGAATCAGTGAACGACTCGCTCGAATGTGAATTTGCCGTCCACGAACTCCACCGGAATCACGTCTTTCGGCCCGAATCGACCCGCGAGAATCAACTTGGCGACCGGATTTTCGATCTCCTGCTGAATCGCTCGCTTCAACGGCCGTGCGCCAAAGAGCGGATCGTAGCCGACCTTGCCGATCTGCTCGAGCGCCGGCTCCGCCACGACGAGCTGCATGTCGAGCTTCGCCAGCCGCTCGTGCAGGCGCTGCAGCTGGATTTTCGCGATCGCCTCGATGTTCTTTCGATCGAGCGCATGGAACACGACGATTTCGTCGATCCGGTTAAGGAACTCGGGCCGGAAGTGCTCCTTGACCTCAGTCCACACCGCGTCCCTGATTTCGTCCTGCGTCTGCCCTGACATCGATTGAATCATCTGGGAACCGAGATTCGACGTCATGACGATCACCGTGTTCTTGAAATCCACAGTGCGCCCTTGGCCGTCGGTCATTCGCCCATCATCGAGTACTTGAAGCAGCACGTTGAAGACGTCAGGGTGCGCCTTTTCGACCTCGTCGAGCAGGATGACGCTATAAGGCTTGCGGCGGACGGCTTCGGTCAGATAACCGCCCTCCTCGTAGCCGATATAGCCCGGCGGCGCGCCGATCAGCCGCGCGACGCTGTGCTTCTCCATGAACTCGCTCATATCGATGCGAATCAAGTGCTCTTCCGAATCGAACAGGAACGCGGCGAGCGCCTTGCAAAGCTCTGTCTTGCCCACGCCGGTCGGGCCGAGGAACAGGAACGAACCGTATGGCCGATTCGGATCGGCGAGGCCGGCGCGCGAGCGGCGGATGGCATCTGCAACCGCGCCAATCGCCTCGTCCTGCCCGACCACGCGTTCGTGCAACTTCCCTTCGATCTGCAGCAGCTTCTCGCGCTCGCCTTGCATCATCCGCGCAACCGGAATACCGGTAGCGCGCGAGACGACTTCGGCGATTTCCTCCGCGCCGACTTGCGTACGCAACAGCCGCGGGCGCGCCGGATTGTTCTGCTCCTTCGCCTCGGCCTGCGTCACCTGCTTCAGGCGCATCTCGAGCTCGGGGAGTTTGCCGTACTGCAGTTCGGCCACTTGCTCGAGCTTGCCTTCGCGCTGCAGGCGCGCGATGTCGGCGCGCGTCTTCTCGATCTCTTCCTTTAACTGCGCACTGCCTTGCACGGCCGCCTTCTCGGCCGTCCAGATCTCCTCGAGGTCCGAGTACTCGCGGTTAAGCCGCTCGATTTCCGCTTCGATCAACTGCAAACGCTTTTGCGACGCCTCGTCCTTCTCCTTCTTCACCGCCTCTCGCTCGATCTTCAACTGGATCAGGCGCCGGTCGAGCTTATCCATCTCTTCTGGCTTCGAATCGATCTCCATCTTGATCTTCGAAGCCGCCTCGTCGATGAGGTCGATTGCCTTGTCGGGCAAGAACCGGTCCGTGATATAGCGATGCGAGAGTTCGGCTGCGGCGACAATCGCCGGATCGGTGATTTCAACCTTATGGTGCAGCTCATATCGCTCCTGCAAGCCGCGCAGGATCCCGATCGTCGCCTCGACGGTCGGCTCATCCACGAGGACCTTCTGGAACCGTCGCTCAAGCGCCGCGTCCTTCTCGATGTATTTGCGATATTCGTCGAGCGTCGTCGCGCCGATGCAATGCAGCTCGCCACGCGCAAGCGCGGGTTTGAGCATGTTGCCGGCATCGATCGCGCCCTCGGCCTTGCCCGCACCGACCATCGTATGGATTTCGTCGATGAAGACGATCGTCCGTCCTTCGTCGCGCGCAATGTCGTGCAAGACCGCCTTCAGGCGCTCCTCGAATTCGCCGCGATACTTGGCGCCCGCGAGCAGCCCTGCCATATCGAGCGACAGCACACGCTTGCTCTTGAGCGGATCGGGCACTTCGCCGTTGACGATGCGCTGCGCGAGCCCTTCGACAATCGCCGTCTTTCCTACGCCCGGCTCGCCGATCAGCACCGGATTGTTCTTCGTGCGCCGCTGCAGAATCTGGATCGCGCGGCGAATTTCGTCGTCGCGGCCAATCACGGGATCAAGCTTGCCCGCGCGTGCGCGTTCGGTCAGGTCGATCGTGTACTTCTTGAGCGCCTCGCGCTGGCTTTCCGCTTCGGGACTATGCACTTGCGCGCCGCCGCGCACGGCCACGATCGCCGCTTCGAGCGCGCGGCGCGTCAGGCCATACTGCCGAACGAGCCTGCCCGCCTCGCCCTTGTCGTCGGCCACGGCAAGCAGGAACATCTCGCTGGCGATGTAGGTGTCGTTGAGCTGCTGCGCTTCCTTGTCAGCCTGGTTCAACAGGCCGTTCAGCTCGCGGCTCAACTGAACGTTGCCGTCGGTCCCTTGCACCTGCGGCAGGCGCGAGACTGCGTCGGCGAGCGCCGTTTGCAGCGCCTGGACGTGCACGCCCGCGCGCGACAGGAGCGAGCGCGCCGAGCCGTCCTCCTGCGCGATCAGCGCCGCCAGCACATGCACAGGCTCGAGGTACTGGTGCCCCTGCCCCGCTGCGAGGCTCTGTGCGTCAGCCAGCGCCTCTTGGAATTTGGTGGTGAACTTGTCGATTCTCATGAAGAGACCTCCATTCTTTTGTCTACCACCAACATGAGGGGCGCGGCGCCCGTTTCAAGCTTGATCTTTCAGGTATCGCCGTCGATGTCGCCGGCCAGCGCAAGAGTGTGGGGTGATCCGGGAGGCGCTGCGGGCGCCACGGACGCGCTCGCAGCCCAGCCAAGCAGCGCTGCGAGCGGCACTGCCACAGGCTTCACGAGCGCGCCGAGTGTGTCGGTCAGTCTCATCAGAACACCCTGCTTGACCCGAGCCTAAGCCGGCGGAGGGGCGGCGCTTGATGCAAAAGCCTACTTCGTTTCCGCGTTATTTGCGCTTAGTCCCCAGCGCGCGAGCGCCTCGTCGTCAGAGACGCGTGCGTCGACCCAGCGCTCACCGGCTTCGGTCGTCTCCTTCTTCCAGAACGGCGCCTGCGTCTTGAGAAAGTCCATCACGAATTCGAAAGCGGCGAAGGCTTCGTGCCGATGTGCGGCAGTCGCCGCGGCCAAGACGATCTGGTCGAGCGGGTAAAGCTTGCCTACGCGGTGCACGATCAGCACATCTGAGCCCGGCCAGCGCTGCCGCGCCTCGGCGGCAATCGCCTGAAGCGCCTTTTCCGTCATACCCGGGTAGTGCTCGAGCTCCATCGCAGCAACGTTCGAGCCCTCATTGAGATCCCGCACAGTCCCGATAAAGCAGGCGACGGCGCCCACCTTCGGGTTTTGCGCGCGCAAAGCCGCCACTTCGGCGGTCAAATCGAAATCGGCGGTCTGGACACGAACGGTCATGACTGTTCCCTTTGGCGCGAAGCGCTCGTCAGCCGCCCGTTACGGGCGGAAAAAATGCCACTTCGCAACCGTCCGTGACGCGCGCCGACGCGTCAGTCATCGTGTGATTGCAGGCCATGCGCAGCGCGCGGCCTTCAGCGAGCGTTTCTGCCCACACATTGCCCCGCATGCGCAGCCAGGCTCGAACATCGCCGACCGTGGCCACGCCTTCGGGCAGCTCGACCGCCTCCTGCGAGAGCCCAAGCGCCTCGCGCACGCTCGCGAAATACTTCAGTTCTATCTTCATGTCGTGAGGGATCCGCCGTGGTTTTCGTCGTGGTTCGTCGTGGTTCGGCATTGCTCGCCGGCCACCGCTCGCTCTGCCGCGTCAGCCAAGCAAGTCAGAAAAAGGAAGGAAGCGCACCGTTTCGCCCGCGCTGACCGCGTGGTTCGGCGGATTGTCGATCAGGCCGTCGCCCCAGACGGTCGAGGTCAGCACTGCCGAGCTCTGATTCGCAAAGAGATCGAGGCCGCCTGCCGGGTTGATGCGGGCGCGCAGAAATTCGTTGCGGCGGTCCGCTTTCGTCTGGGTAAAGTCCGCGCGCATCGAGATCGCCCGAGGCGCCACATCGCGCACACCGCCAAGCCGCAACAGGAACGGGCGCACGAAGAGCAAAAACGTCACGAAGCTCGAGACCGGATTGCCCGGCAAGCCGATGAAAAACGCCTCAGCCGATCCGTCGTGCTCGGGCGGCCCGAGCCGTTCTTCCGCCGCCAGCCCGCCGCGCCTCACCGCGCCGAACGCGAGCGGCTTGCCCGGCTTCATCGCGATCTGCCACATGTCGAGACGCCCCAGTGCCTCGACCGCGGGCTTGACGTGGTCCTCCTCACCAACGGAAACGCCGCCCGAAGTCACGATCAAGTCATGCTCGCGGGCCGCTTCGGCCAGCGCGCCCAGAGTGGCGTCGAGGCGATCGGGGACGATGCCGTAATCGGTTACCTCGCAGCCGAGCCGCTCAAGCAGGCCGCGCAGCACGAACCGGTTCGAGTTGTAGATGGCTCCGGGTGCAAGCGGTTCCCCCGGCATCGTCAGCTCATCGCCCGTGAAGAACACCGCTACCTTCACCCGCCGCATCACCGTCAACTGGGCGCACCCCGTCGCGGCCGCCAGCCCGAGCGCCTGCGGCGACAACCGCGCGCCGGCCTGGAGGATCACCGAACCGCGCCTGATATCCGCGCCCTGCGCCGTAATCCATTCACCGGGCTTCGGCGCATGCTGAATTTCGACGGCATCGCCGAAGGTTGCCGTTTGCTCCTGCATCACTACCGCGTCAGCGCCCGGCGGCACCGGCGCGCCTGTAAAAATCCGCGCCGCCGTGCCCGCCGCCAGGGGCTGTGGCGCATGCCCCGCCGCGATGCGCTGCGAAAGAGGCAAGCGCCGGTCCCCCGGCGAGAGATCGGCGGTGCGCACGGCGTAGCCGTCCATCGCGCTCGTGTTCATCGGCGGGACGTCAAGCTCGGACACAACGTCCATCGCCAGCACACGGTTCAGTGCTTCGAGCGTCGAAATCGTTTCTGTGCCGCTCACCGGCCGGGCGGCCGCGAGCAGCATGGCGAGCGCGTCGGCCGTCGAGACTAGCGGCCCGCGCGCGGCGGGGGCTTGGGGCGTGGACATTTTAATTGCGGAAGTTTCTGACAGCGAGACTGACATTGTAGCGATGCGCATCACTTCGGGTGCGGCTTGCCGCCGCCCCGGTCACGCGCCGGTATGCGCCGCAATAAACGCCTTCACGTGCGCCGCGTCGGCCGGCAACACCTCAAACCGCTGCGGCAGCGTCTCGAGCCCCTCAAATGCCGGTGGCCGCTCGGGATCGCACCCGAGCGCCTCGCGGATCGTCTCGCCGAATTTGAGCGGCTGGGCAGTTTCGAGCACGATCATCGGCACGCCCGCCTGCAAGTGCTCGCGTGCCACCTTGACCCCGTCGGCCGTGTGCGTGTCGATCATCGTCTTGTAGCGGGCGTACACATCGCGAATCGCCCCGACGCGATCGGCATGCGTGCTGCTGCCCGAAACGAAGCCGAACTGCCGCACGCGCGCGAAGTCGCCGGTCGCAGCGAGGTCAAAGCCGCCCTTCTCCTCGACGTCGCGAAAAAGCTGCAGCACGCGCGCCGGATCACGCCCGAGCAGATCGAACACGAAGCGCTCGAAGTTCGATGCCTTCGAGATGTCCATGCTCGGACTGCTCGTGTGATAAGTCTGGGCCGCGCCACGGACTCGGTAGGCGCCCGTGCGGAAAAACTCGTCCAGCACGTCGTTTTCGTTCGTCGCGACGACGAGCTTCTCGATGGGCAGGCCCATCATTCGCGCGATGTGGCCCGCGCAGACGTTGCCGAAATTGCCGGACGGAACCGTGAATGATACGCGCTCGTCATTGGCGCGCGTCGCCGCGAAATAGCCCTTGAAGTAATAGACGACCTGCGCTACGACGCGCGCCCAGTTGATCGAGTTGACGGTTCCGATCCGGTGGTGGGCCTTGAACGCGTGGTCGTTCGAGACGGCTTTCACGATGTCCTGGCAATCGTCGAACACACCTTGCACCGCGATGTTGAAAATATTCGCCTCTTGCAGGCTGTACATCTGCGCGGTTTGGAATGCGCTCATCTTGCGATGCGGCGAGAGCATGAACACGCGAACCCCCTCCTTGCCGCGCATCGCATATTCGGCCGCACTGCCGGTGTCGCCTGAAGTCGCGCCGAGAATGTTGAGCGTCTGCCCGTGTTTGGCGAGCGTGTATTCGAAGAGGTTGCCGAGCAGTTGCATCGCCATGTCTTTGAACGCGAGCGTCGGCCCGTTCGAAAGCGCGAGCAGCGAAAGCGGCGCGCCCGCCTCCACGCCGAGCGACCTGAGCGGCGTGACGGCGCCCGCGTCCTCGCCCGCGCGAACGTTGCGGTAGACGTCGGCCCGATAGGTGCGACGCGCGAGTGCGCGCAGGTCTTCGGCCGGGATGTCGTCGGCGAACTTCGAGAGGATCTCGAACGCCAGATCGGCATACGGCAAGGTGCGCCAGCGCGCAAGTTCTTCGGCCGACACGCGAGGGTATTCGGCCGGCAGATAAAGCCCGCCATCCTTCGCGAGGCCGCCAAGAAGAATGTCGGAAAACGTATGGTGCTCGCCGATGCCGGCGCCGCGGGTCGAGATGTAGTTCATGGTATTGCTTCGATTCGGCTCAGTTCAGCGCTCAGTCAGCCGAGCGCCGGGTCATTCGGTGCGTCCTAGTTCAGCGCCTCGATACGCAGCTTCGTCACTTTCGAGACGACCGTCGAGAGCGCTTCCATGCGCGCAATCGCCGCGTTCACATTCTTTTCGAGCGTTTCGTGCGTGATGAGAACGACGTCGGTCTCCCCATCCCCCGCGATTTGCTCGGCTTCGCGCTGTAGCATTGCATCGATCGAGATGCCAGCATCCGCGAGCAGTCGCGTGATGTCGGCAAGCACGCCCGTCTCGTCGACCACGCGCAGGCGCAGGTAATAGCCGCTCGTCACTTCGCCGATCGGCAGAATCGGCGTGTCAGAGAGACTCTGTGGCTGGAACGCGAGATGCGGAACGCGGTGCTCTGGATCCGCCGTATGCAGACGTGTCACGTCGACGAGATCGGCGACGACGGCGGACGCCGTCGGCTCCGCGCCCGCACCCTTGCCATAGTAAAGTGACGCGCCCACCGCGTCGCCGTGCACCTCGACGGCGTTCATCGCGCCTTCCACGCTCGCGAGCAGCCGCTTCGCCGATATGAGCGTCGGGTGCACGCGCAGTTCGATGCCAAGCTTGGCGCGGCGCGTGATGCCGAGCAGCTTGATCCGGTAACCGAGGTCTTCCGCGTACTTGATGTCGGTTGCGTCGAGCTTCGAAATCCCTTCGATGTAAGCGCGATCGAACTGCATCGGCACGCCGAATGCGATCGCGCTCATGATGGTCAGCTTGTGGGCGGCGTC
>JAXDQB010000364.1:0-2548 GCA_034668065.1 Paraburkholderia sp. | reverse complement strand
AACACGAGTGGCTGCGCGCCGAAGCCGACGGCACGCTGACGGTCGGCATCACCGACCACGCACAAAGCACGCTCGGCGACATCGTCTTTCTCGAACTGCCCGTAGTCGGCAAGACGGTTGCAGCGGGCGATGCAGTGGGCGTCGTCGAATCCGTGAAGGCGGCCTCGGATATCTATTCGCCGGTTGCCGGAGAAATCGTCGCGGTCAACGATTCGATCCTTGATACGCCTGACGCCGTGAACGGCGATGCCTACGCCAGCTGGCTCTTCAAGATCAAGCTCCCGTCGGGCACCTCGACCGATAAGCTGCTCGACGCCGCCGCCTATACGAAACTTATCGACTGAATCTCTTCGTCACCGCTCGCGCGGCGCGCTTTGCATCGTTCGCATCGTTCGACTCGTTCGCTTCGTTCGCTTCGTTCGTTTCGTTGCAAAGCGCCGCGCGCCAAATGCTGAAGCTTAGAAGCCCGCCATCATGAAGCTCGAACACCCGGATCGCCTGATGAACCGCACCCCTCTCTCGCTCGCCGCACTCGAAGGGCACGACGCCTTCGCCGAGCGGCACATCGGCCCGGACGCGGCCGATCAGCAAACGATGCTCGACGCGCTCGGATTCGCGTCGCGCGCAGCGCTGATCGACGCCGTGATCCCGCAGGCGATCCGCCGCGCCGAGCCGCTGCCGCTCGGTCCGTTCGCACAGCCAAAAAGCGAAGCCGAAGCGCTTGCGACGCTGCGCGAGCTCGCGAGCAAAAACCAGGTGTTTCGCTCATACATCGGGCAGGGCTACTACAACGCGCACACGCCTACGGTCATTTTGCGCAACGTGCTCGAAAACCCGGCGTGGTACACGGCGTACACGCCCTATCAGCCCGAGATTTCGCAGGGGCGCCTTGAGGCGCTGCTGAACTTTCAGCAGATGATCACGGACCTCACGGGCCTCGCGATCGCCAATGCCTCGCTGCTCGACGAGGCGACGGCTGCCGCCGAAGCGATGACGCTCGTGCAGCGGGTCGGCAAATCGAAGTCGAACATCTTCTATGTAGCCGACGACGTCCTGCCGCAGACGATCGAGGTGGTGCGCACCCGCGCGCGACCGGTCGGCATCGAAGTGAAGGTCGGCCCGGCCGATGCAGCGGCGGCATCGAATGCGTTCGGCGTGCTGCTGCAATATCCGGGCGTTGAAGGCCATGTGCGCGACTATCGTGCGCTCGCCGAAGCCATTCATGCGGCAGGCGGCCATGTGGTGGTTGCGGCCGATCTGTTCGCCTTGACGCTGCTGGCGCCGCCGGGCGAGTGGGGCGCCGACGTGGCGGTCGGCAACTCGCAGCGCTTCGGCGTGCCGATCGGTTTCGGCGGCCCGCATGCGGCGTATCTCGCCGTACGCGACGAGTTCAAGCGGCAGATGCCCGGCCGGCTCGTCGGCGTGACTGTCGATGCGCAAGGCAACCCGGCACTGCGTCTCGCGCTGCAAACGCGCGAGCAGCATATTCGCCGCGAAAAGGCGACGTCGAATGTCTGCACGGCGCAGGCGCTGCTCGCGATCATGGCGAGCATGTATGCCGTCTATCACGGCCCGCACGGCCTGAAGACGATTGCGCTGCGTGTGCATCGCGTCGCGGCGCTGTTCGCGGCCGGCGTCCGGCAGCTTGGTTACGCTGTCGTCAACGATACGTTCTTCGATACCCTGACGATCGAGACAGGCACCCGCACGGCGGCTGTGCACGATGCCGCCAAGCGTCTTTGCATCAACCTGCGTCGCGTGAGCGACACGCGCGTGGGTGTCTCTGTCGATGAAACGACGACGCGCGCGGACCTCACTGATCTGCTCAGTCTGTTCGCCAATGCTGCTGGCGCGATCGACGTACCGCACGTCGACGTGCTCGACGCGGCGCTGACCCGCGCAGCGGGCGAGCGCGCCGAGGGCGAAGCCGCGCCGCTGCCGGCGTCGCTGCTGCGCACGAGTGCCTACCTCACGCATCACGTCTTCAACCGGCATCATTCGGAAACCGAAATGTTGCGCTATCTGCGCAGCCTGGCGGACAAGGACCTCGCGCTCGATCGCTCGATGATCCCGCTCGGTTCGTGCACGATGAAGCTGAACGCGACTTCGGAGATGCTGCCCGTCACGTGGCCCGAGTTCGGCCGCATCCACCCGTTCGCGCCGGCGGAACAGACGGTGGGCTATCGCGAAATGATCGATCAGCTCGAGGAGATGCTCGTGGCCGCAACCGGTTACGCGGCCATCTCGCTGCAGCCGAATGCCGGGTCCCAGGGCGAATATGCAGGACTACTGATCATTCGCGCTTATCACGAGTCGCGCGGCGAGGGTGGTCGCGACGTCTGCCTGATTCCCGCTTCGGCGCACGGCACGAATCCGGCATCGGCGCAGATGGCCGGCATGAAGGTGGTCGTTGTCGCCTGCGACAAGCGTGGCGATGTGGATGTCAACGACCTGCGCATCAAGGCGGAGAAGCATGCCGCCAATCTCGCCGCGATCATGATCACCTATCCGTCGACCCATGGCGTGTTCGAGGAACATATCCGCGAGA
>JAXDQB010000363.1:0-7999 GCA_034668065.1 Paraburkholderia sp. | reverse complement strand
TGGGACCAATCGATGCGGCCGTCCTCAGGCTTGCGCCCGCCGTAGTAGCTGCCGTGGGCGAGATCGTTCGGTAGGTGCGGCGCCTCGCCCGCCAGCAGCGCCGGCAACGCCCGCCAAAGCGTCTGCTCGGCGGCTACCGTGACCTTGTCGAAGACTTGCTGCGCTGTATCGTCGGGCAGGATCGGCACGCTTGTCTGAGCGACGATCGCCCCCGCATCGGGCTTGGCCGTCATCTCGTGCAGCGTAGCGCCGGTCTCCGTTTCACCGTGGAGGACAGCCCAATTCGTCGGTACACGGCCGCGGTATTTTGGCAGTAGCGAGCCGTGCATGTTGTAGGCGCCACGTGGCGCGAGTGCGAGCACGTCAGCCGGCAGCATATGCCGGTAATAGAACGAGAAGATCAGATCGGGCCGCGCGCGGCGAACCGCTTCGCGCAGCGCGTCGCCGTTCGGATCGGCGGGCGTGACGACCTCGATGCGGTGCTCGCCCGCTTCGGCCGCGACGCTGCCGAACCAGATGTTCTCGTTCGGATTGTCCTCGTGCGTGACAACGAGTACGACATCGACGCCGCGCGCAAGCAACACCTGCAGGCAGCGCACGCCGACGTTGTGGTAGGCGAAAACGACGGCGCGGGGCTTCATCGCTGCGGATCTCCGTGGGCGACGCGTTCTCCCTGCGCGGCGCGCAATGCCTGCGCGGACGGCATCGGGTCGCCTTCGCGCGCTTCCAGCACGGTCTGTACGAGATAACGCGGCCGGGCACGCACCTGCTGATAGATGCGGCCGATGTATTCGCCGAGCAGGCCGAGCGCAAAAATGATGACGCCGAGCATGAAGAACGTGATCGCGAAGAGGGTAAACACGCCCTGGACTTCTGCGCCGATCACGAAGCGGCGGATGACGAGCAGGAGGAAGAGGCCCGCAGAGCCCATCGACATGATGACGCCGATAAAGGACAGCCATTGCAGCGGCACGACCGAAAAGCCGGTGACGAGATCGAAGTTCAGCCGGATCAGGCTGTAGAGCGAGTATTTCGATTCGCCGGCGAACCGCTCCTCGTGCGCGACTTCCACCTCGATCGGGTTTTGCGCGAACGTATAGGCGAGGGCGGGGATGAACGTGTTGACCTCGCCGCAGCGGTTGATCGTGTCGATGATCTGGCGGCTGTAGGCGCGCAGCATGCAGCCCTGGTCGGTCATCCTGATACGCGTGATGCGCTCGCGCAGCCGGTTCATCGCGCGCGACGCCTTGCGCCGCCAGAGCGTGTCCTGCCGCTCGCGGCGGACCGAGCCGACGTAGTCGTAGCCTTCGCGCATTTTCGCAACGAGCTTGCCGATCTCTTCTGGCGGATTCTGCAGGTCGGCGTCGAGCGTGAGGACGATCTCGCCGCGCGAATGTTCGAATCCGGCGAGAATGGCCATGTGCTGTCCATAGTTGCCGTTCAAAAGGACGACGCGCGTGGCGTCGGGCCTTGCGCGGAATTGCTCGGCGAGCAGGGCCGCCGATTTGTCGCGGCTGCCGTCGTTCACGAGAATCACTTCATAGGCTTCGCCGAGCGTGTCGAGCGCCGGATAGAGGCGTGCGAACAGCGCCTGCAGGCCGGCTTCCTCGTTGTAGACCGGAATGACGACCGAGACGGCCGGACGCGCCGAACGATGTTCCGTGTAGCTCATTCTTCTTCTTTCCCGTAGTGGTCGCAGATTTCCTCGACGGCATCGCACACGCGCGCGACGTCGCTTTCCGTCATTAGTGTGAAGAGCGGCAGCGTGACCGTCGACGCGCCAAAACGCTCCGCGTGCGCAAACATGCCCGGCGCGAAACCGCGCGCGCGGTAGAGCGTGAAAAGATGGATGGCCGGATAGTGCACGCCGGTCCCGATCCCGTAGGTCTTGTGCATCTCCCGCATAAAGCCGGCCCGGTCGATCGACATGCGCTCGAGGGGCAGGGTGATCTGGAACATGTGCCAGTTGCTGTTTTCAAAATCGCGAACGGGCAAGCCGATGCCGAACGCGCGCGCCGTTCCTTCCTCGAATCGTTCGAAGTAGGCCCGCGCGAGCATTTTTCGCTTCGCGGTGAAACGGTCGATCTGCGCGAGCTGTCCGAGGCCCACGCGCGCGGCAACGTCGGTCAAGTTGTACTTGCCGCCCAGCAGGTCGCAGTCCATTGCGTCGAAGCCCGTACGCGTGACGCCCTGCAACCGGTATTTGCGCGCGAGTTCGGCTTCGCGCTCGTCGTTGAGCACGAGCGCGCCGCCTTCGATCGAGGTCAGATTTTTGTTCGGATGGAAGCTGAACGAGACGATGTCGCCGAGCTTGCCGATGCGCTCGCCGCGCCAGGTCGAGCCGAACGCCTGGGCGGCATCCTCAATCACGCGCAGCCTATGGGCGCGGGCGATCTCGTAAAGCCGGTCCATGTCGACGGGCAACCCGGCGAGATAGACCGGCATGATCGCTTTCGTGCGCGGCGTGATCGCTTGTTCGACGAGATTCAGGTCGATATTGCGCGTGTGCGGATCAATATCGACAAAGACGGGAGTCGCGCCGACTTCGAGAATGACGTTGCTCGTTGCAACCCACGACATGGGTGTCGTGATGACCTCGTCTCCGGGGCCCACGCCCGCGATCCGCAAGCCGATCTCGAGTGTGGCCGTGCCGGAATTGAAGGCACGCACGGGCCTGCCACCGCAGAACGTCGACAGGGCTCTTTCGAAGGCCTCGTTTTGCGGCCCGGTCGTGATCCATCCCGAACGCAGCACGTCGACTACGCCCTGAATCGTTTCTTCGTCGATTTCAGGCCGCACGAACGGCAAGAATGGAAAGGGTTCCTTGGTCATGAGTGAGCGTTTTGTACGGGTAAAAAATGGAATCGGCGGTTGCGCCGCGACGGATCAACTATGCGATTGGGGCAGACGCCTCGTTCCGGCCTGGACTCGCCCACACCTCATCATCAACTGCGCGCCAGCACGACCACGCCGGCCAGAATGATCGCAATGCCGATGAGCTTTTGCATCGAGAGCACCTCGCCGAAGAGATACCAGGCGGCGAACGCATTGACGATATAGCCGAGCGAGAGCATCGGGTAGGCCACCGAGACTTCGACGCGCGACAATCCGACGATCCATACGCCAACGCTCACGACGTAGCATGCGAGCCCACCGATGATCGGCAATTGCGTCGCCAATTTGAACCCGATTGGCAGAATGTTCGCACGGGTGAATTCAAAGTGTCCAACGGCGCTTACGCCGGCCTTGAGCAGCAACTGCGCGGCGGCGTTCAGCATCACGCCCGTCACGATGCAAAAAAGGGAAATCGGGTTCATCAATATGGTTTCACTCGGGGGCAGGGTCGCGGCTCAGGGCTTTTCGACGATAACGCGGCGCGTGTCACGCGCAATCACACGCATCGGCACGTGCTCGGCCGCGAGCTCGGCATAGCGCGCGGGCGGCATCAGCGCGAGCCCGTAGGGCGCGGCATCCCAGCGCGCTACCCACTCCGCGACGGTCGGCACCCATTTCTGCGGCTCCTGATGCACGCCGAAAGACAGCTCGTTGGCGTCCTGGACCATGATCATCGTATGACCGACGTAGAACGGCATCGTGTGGTCAAGTGCGGCGACCGAATAGAAGGGGGTATCGGCGGGCAGACGCGCGAGCGCGGCCTTGACAGCCGGCGCAAGCAGCGCGCCGGAGCTTTGCCGGCCAAACACCTCGTGGCCGGTGCCGGCGATCGTGGCGAGCATCACCCAGGCCGCACCGAACGCGACTGCCGAAGGCAGCACGGAGCCGCCCGCACGGCGGGCCAGCCAAAGGGCGACGAGGGTCAGCACGAACGCGGTGCCGATGGCCGCGAAAATCCATACCTGAAATTCGCGGTAGATGGCATTGGGCGTGCGCGCGTCGCCGAGGTGGCCGAGAAAGATTGTGCCAACCGCCATCGCGATCAGCAGGAGCGCATAGCCAATGAGATGGCGGCGCCACGTCTGGCGCGGTACCTGGGGCAGGTATGCGCCGATCAAAAGGGCGAGTGCGGGCGCAATCGGGAGCACGTACGAGACGAGCTTGGAGTGCGAGGCGCTGAAAAAGAGGAAGATGAACGCTGACCAGACGAAAAGCAGCGACGAAGGCTGAAAGCCGTTCGGCCGGGGTGCCTCCCGAGCGGCACGGCGCATGCTCTGCACGGCGATCGACAGCCAGGGCAGGAAGCCGACCAGAACGACCCAGACGAAGTAGTGGAACGGTCCAGGGCGATGCTGATCGGGCGTCAGGTAGCGCTCAAACTGCTGAACGATGAAGAAAAAGTTCAGGAACTCGGGGTTGCGCGCCTGCACGAGGACAAACCAAGGAGTGGTGATCGCAAAGAAGATGACGAGGCCGCTCACGATGCGCAGGCGCCTCCAGATCCCCCAGTCGCGCCCGACTGCCGTGTAGATGACAAGCGTCGCGCCTGGCAGCAGGATGCCGATCAGCCCTTTCGAGAGCACCGCGAGCGCCATTGATGCCCAGCAGGCCCACATCCAGAGCCGAGCCTCTCGCGTGCCTGCATCGCCGCGCTGCGCAAGCAACATCGCGCAAAGCGTGAGCTCCATCCAGAACGACAGGCCCGTGTCGAGCGTATTGAAGTGGCCCATGAGGTACCAGTACGGCGCGCTCGCAAGCACAAGCGCCGCGGCGAATCCAGCGGCGGGATTGAAGAGCCGCTTGCCGGTGTAGCCTGCGAGCAGCACGCCCGCGAAGCCTGCCAGGGCGGTATATAGTCGCGCCTGCCATTCGCCGATACCGAACCAGGCGAACGTCAGCGCGTTGAGCCAAGTCTGTAGCGGCGGCTTTTCGAAGTACTTGTAGCCGTTGTAGCGCGGTGTAATCCAATCCCCCGTGACGAACATTTCGCGCGCCATTTCAGCGTAACGCCCTTCGTCGCTTGGCACTAAATGACGCCAGCCGAGCGGCACAAACCAGACGATCGCGAGTGCGATCACCAGCAGCAGCGCGATGCGCCCGGCCGGCAGTTGTGACGCGGCCGCGTCGAGCGGAGCAAAGCCGGGTGTTGGCGGCGCGACGGCGGCACGGGATGAACGTTGTAGCGGCATGAAATCGGAATCCGTCTAGCAAAGCCGCGTGAGCGGCAAATGAACTGAGAAGGCGCGCAACGAGACGACCGCGGCGGCCTTCGCGAAGGCGGTTGTATCGGCGGCGAGGGCGGGCCATGCGCGGCGCGCAGCGGTGTGGCGTGGCAAGCCCGTAATCATTGCTCGATGAGGAGCGCGGCGGCAACCCTGCGGCCTTCGGCCATCAGGATGTTGTAGGTGCGGCAGGCGGCCATGAAATCCATGGCTTCCACGCCGATGCGCCGCGCGAGCAGCGCGGCGGTGAGCCGCGGGTGCGCAAAGCGCAGGCGTGACCCGCTGCCGAATACGACTACTTCCGGTGCGTGGGCGAGCACCATCTCGAAGTGCTCGGGCTCGAGCGCTTCGAAGGAGGACACGGGCCAAGGGATGACCGGCGCGTCGGGCAGCACGACGATGCTGCTCTCGTGACGCTCGAGATTGATGTCGACGTAACGGGCGCCGTAACCGGTGACAGTATTCAGGGCGCCGCTCGAATCCTGGTGTAATTTCAAATCGGTTGTTCCGTGGTTCCGAGGCAATTCCGTGCTTCCCGGGCCCGCCGACACTGCACGGGGACGAGCCGGATGCCGGCCGAAAAAGCTTTCACCGCATTTGGTGCATTGCGAAAGTCGACCAAAATCCGCTAAATTATAGCTTTTTAGCCGCTAGGCGGCGCCATTTGCCGCGCACTGGCGCTCGAACGTAGCCGAAAGAGCGCCAAAAGTGCTTTCGAGTGCTTACAATCCGCGCCGTTCCCATCCGGTAAAAGCGGCCCCGGTCCGCCTTCGCAGTCCCTGCGCCCCCCATTATTTATGGATCATCCCGAGGAACCAGTGTCCGACGTGAAACCGATTCTGAAGTCGAACAAACTGCTGAACGTCTGCTATGACATCCGCGGGCCCGTGCTCGAGCACGCCAAGCGGCTGGAAGAGGAAGGCCACCGGATCATCAAGCTCAACATCGGCAATCTTGCCCCGTTCGGCTTCGAGGCGCCAGACGAGATCGTCCAGGATATGATCCGCAACCTGCCTGTTTCGTCGGGTTACTCCGATTCTAAAGGCGTGTTCGCGGCGCGTAAGGCGATCATGCACTACACCCAGGAAAAGGGCGTGGCCGGCGTGGAACTCGACGACATCTACCTTGGCAACGGCGCCTCCGAGCTCATCGTGATGGCGATGCAAGGTCTTTTGAACGACGGGGACGAAGTGCTGCTGCCGGCGCCCGATTACCCGCTGTGGACCGCCGCCGTGAGTCTTTCGGGCGGCACACCCGTGCACTACCTTTGCGACGAGTCGAACGGGTGGATGCCGGACCTCGACGATGTGCGCGCCAGGATCACGCCGGCCACGCGCGCGCTCGTCATCATCAATCCGAACAATCCGACGGGTGCGCTCTATTCGGACGAGTTGCTGCTCGGTATGGTCGAAATCGCGCGCCAGCACGGGCTCGTCATCTTCGCGGACGAGGTTTACGACAAAATCGTTTATGACGACAAGAAGCACACGTCGGTCGGGGCACTTTCCGAGGACGTGCTGACCGTTACGTTTAACAGCTTGTCGAAGAGCTACCGGTCGTGCGGCTATCGCGCCGGCTGGATGTACGTCTCAGGCCTCACGGGCGACAATCGCCGCCGCGCAAAGGACTACTTCGAAGGGCTCGGCATTCTCGCTTCTATGCGATTGTGCCCGAACGTGCCTGGGCAATACGCGATTCAAACGGCGCTCGGCGGCTATCAGAGCATCAATGATCTGATCGTGCCGGGCGGGCGCCTCCACAGGCAGCGGCAGATCGCCCACGATATGTTGAACGCGATTCCCGGCGTCAGCTGCGTTAAGCCTGAAGCTGCGCTGTATATGTTTCCCCGGCTCGACCCTAAAGTCTATCCGATCAAAGACGATCAGCAGTTCGTGCTCGATCTGCTGCTCGAAGAACGCGTGCTGCTCGTGCAGGGCACTGGGTTCAACTGGCCGCGGCCCGATCACTTCCGCGTCGTGTTCCTGCCAAACTCGGATGACCTGGTCGATTCCATCAACCGTATCGCGCGCTTTCTCGACGGCTACCGCAAGCGCTGCAGCGCATGACGCCGTGCCGCGCGGGCGACGGAGCCGGCGCGGGTAGAACCACTCTCAACTTCGCTTCACCCTATCTAGAAAGACGTTGCATGGAACCGATCAAAGTTGGCCTGTTGGGCTTCGGCACGGTGGGTAGCGGCACCTTCGCGGTGTTGCGACGTAATCAGGAAGAGATCAAGCGCCGCGCCGGGCGCGGCATCGAAATCGCCCGAATCGCGGTGCGCAATCCGACAAAGGCGCTCGCGGCGCTCGGCGAGGCGGCCGGCAGCGCGCAGGTTGGCAACGACTTCAATGCCGTTGTGGACGATCCTGGTATCGGCATCGTCGCCGAGATGATCGGCGGCACGGGCGTGGCCCGTGAGCTCGTGCTGCGCGCCATTGAAAACGGCAAGCACGTGGTGACGGCGAACAAGGCGCTGCTCGCCGTGCACGGTACCGAAATTTTTGCCGCGGCGCACGCAAAGGGCGTCATGGTTGCGTTCGAGGCGGCCGTCGCGGGCGGCATCCCCATCATCAAGGCATTGCGGGAGGGGTTGACGGCAAACCGCATTCAGTACATTGCCGGCATCATCAACGGCACGACCAACTACATCCTCTCGGAGATGCGCGAGCGTGGCCTCGATTTCGCGACGGCTCTTGCTGGCGCGCAGGCACTTGGGTACGCGGAAGCCGACCCGACGTTCGACATTGAAGGCATTGACGCCGCCCACAAGCTGACCATCATGAGCGCGATCGCATTCGGCGTGCCGATGCAGTTCGATCGCGCTTACATCGAAGGGATTTCGAAGCTCGACGCAACCGACATCAAGTACGCGGAAGACCTCG
>JAXDQB010000362.1:0-2512 GCA_034668065.1 Paraburkholderia sp. | reverse complement strand
CAGCACATTCGGGAGGTGGCGCGGCGGCGCACGGCGATAGCGCCGCCCGCCATCGCGCTCACAGGGCATACGGAGGCGGCGACGCGCGAGCATACCGAGCGTGCCGGCTTCGAGTCGCATCTCGTCAAGCCTGTCCCGGTCGATGCATTGACCGGCGAGATACGCCGTTTGGTCCTGCGTGGCTGATCCGGCGCACAGCGACTGCATATTGTCATGTTGTTATGTTTTCAACTGTGGTCGGCTGCGTTCAGGCGGTGCGCGCTACCGTCTCCGATGCGGCCGCCCGCGTGCCGGCGGCCGCGCCGCGCGCATTGTGACGCGTGCTCGCGAGCCGCTCGCGAAAATACCCTGCTGCCGCGCGCAGACCTGTTTCGAGGGGCGTACTCGGCTCCCAACCGAGCAGCGCACGGGCGCTCGAGATGTCGGGACAACGGTGCCAAGGGTCGTCGATGGGCAGCGGCCGAAAGGCGACGGTGCTTGTCGAACCGGTGGCGCGAACAATGCGCTCGGCCAGCTCAAGCATCGTGATTTCGTGAGGATTGCCGAGATTGACGGGATCGCACGTACCGTCGGGCGCATCCATGAGGCGAAGGAATGCGTCGATCATGTCGTCGACATAGCAAAGCGAGCGCGTTTGCAAGCCGTCGCCGTACACCGTCAACGCGTCACCCGAGAGCGCCTGCACCATGAAGTTAGAGACGACGCGTCCGTCCGCCGGGTGCATGCGTGGCCCGTACGTATTGAAGATCCGTGCGATGCGTATTTCGAGGCCATACTGTCGGCGGTAATCGGCAAAAAGCGTCTCGGCGCAGCGTTTGCCCTCGTCGTAGCAGGAGCGCGGACCAATCGGGTTGACATGCCCCCAGTAGTCTTCTCGCTGCGGATGGACGCGCGCGTCGCCGTATACCTCGCTCGTCGACGCCTGAAAGATCTTGGCCCGCACACGTTTGGCGAGCCCCAGCATGTTGATCGCACCGTGCACGCTCGTCTTTGTCGTACGCACGGGGTCGTACTGGTAATGAACGGGCGAAGCGGGGCACGCGAGGTTATAGATCTCGTCCACTTCGACGTATAGGGGAAACGTCACATCGTGACGCATCAACTCGAAGTTGCTGCGGGAAATGAGATGCGCCACGTTCTCGCGCGTTCCCGTAAAAAAGTTGTCGACGCAGAGCACGTCGTGGCCCTCATCGACGAGCCGCTCACACAGATGCGATCCCAGAAAGCCTGCGCCGCCCGTGACCAGAATTCGCTTTCGATCAAGTTCCTTCACTGAATTCTCCGTTTTGAAGAAGACAATTCGTAGTCCTGATTAATGGCGCGATGCGCCGCTCATCTGGCCGCCTCCTGCAGCACGCTGCACCAATCTTTGACGAAGCGGTCGATAGAAAAGCGTTCGAGCGCCGTGCGTCGCGCGCCGTCGCCGAGCCGCCGGGCCTCATGCGCGTTGCCGAGCAAGGCGCGCATGGTCTGCTCGAGTGCGTCCACATCCGTTGCGATGTAGCCGTTCTGGCCGTTTCGGATCAACATGACGAGTTCAGTCGTAGCAAGCCCCACGATCGGCATCCCGATCGTCATCGCTTCGATGACTGCAAGCCCGAGGCTCGTCCAGCGAACCGGATGAAAAAAGAAGCGGTAGCGCGCCGTGAACGCCGCGAGGTCGAGGTTGCCTATCTCGCCCAGTCCCCCGGCCTGCTCGGCGTTCATGCCGACGAGATCGAGTGGCACCCGCTTCCTGAGCGCTCGATAGATGTCGGCTCCGAGGCGTCTGCCGCGGCTCGCAAGGTTGTTTACCACGACGATGCCCCGCTCGAGTTCGCCCGTGTAGCGCACGCCTTCGGGAACGACCACGCCGTGCTCGATCACGCGCGTCGGCGTGTGGCCGCAATCCCACATCAGTCGATTAAAGTGCGTCACGTGTACGAGCAGCGTCCGTACATCGTCAACCCAATGCCGCTCGCCAAAGGGGTTGCATTGCGGCGGATCGTGCTCGATGTAGATGCGCGGCAGGCGGCGCTGCGCATCGTCGAGAACGGTGAAACGGTCGTTTTCCCAATGGTCGCGATGCTGATAGAGGACGACATCGAAATGTCGGCCGGGCAACTCGGCCGCGTCGACTTCATAGACGTTATCGCCCCAGGGCAGCAGACCCGTGCGTCCCGCGTGTCCTGGAGGATTTCCGGGGCGAGTGACAAGCCAGAAATCATGGGGTGCCTGCGTCAGGTAGTAGAGATAGTTGCCGTGCACATGCCAAGTCAGCACGCGCAAGCGTCGATCAGATCGCATGCCTTGCCTCCTTCACGCTTTGCCCGCGGCGTGCATGAGCACCGTCCGGTGCCGCAGGGCGGACGCGCGATTGCCGGGCCAGCTGATCGAGGGCAACCGTGAGTACGCGTTCGACGCTGACGTTCAATGCACAAGGATGGCCGTACGGACAATCGCGAAACGCGCACGGACGGCAGGACGGGTAATCGGCAATGACGCGGTGGCGCTCGTGATCGAGCGGCGCCCA
>JAXDQB010000361.1:0-2589 GCA_034668065.1 Paraburkholderia sp. | reverse complement strand
ACACGCACCCAGCCGTTCTCGATCCACTCATCGGCCTCACGTCGGGAGCATAGACCGAGCTCCGACATCCGCTTCGACAAGCGCATCGTACCGGCCGCATCGGCAGCCGAGGCCGAGCCGGATGATGAGAAGGCGCTATCGAGAGACGGCGCACCCTTGCGAAAATTTGAGCGAGGAGCTGAGCGGGGGGCTGAGCGAGGAGCCTGCCGAGCGATCTCTGCCCCCGCCGGCCGTTTCGGGCGAGCATCGGCCGCGCGTGCCGGGCGCTCAGCGCCTGTAGGACGGGTAGAGCGCGATGGGCCTGACGCAAGTGCGTTGCGCTGACGCCCGGACTCGCCGCGTTCAAGGCGGGCCTGGCTCGCATTGGACGTTGGCCGCTTGTCGTGCGCATCGCTTGACCGTTTGACGGGCCGAACAGTTTTGCGCTCGCCGTCTTCTTTTCTGACCGGGTCAGCGCGCGAGCTTGTTTTCGCCGCTGCGACGGTCCTTTTTGCTGCTTGCGGCGCCTGCGCCATTGCGACCGGTGCGCTGGCGGGGCGGTGGCTCCGCTCGACGGTCTCGGCGGCGGAGCGTAGCGTATCGCTGCTGCGGCGCGGAGCCGTCGGCGCGTGCTTTGCGATGCCGCCAGGCCGCGCGGGCTTGCGCGCCGCGGGGCTGCCGGCGCGTACTGGGGCGCGGTCCGGCGCGGTCGGTCGCGGGTGCTTGGCTGTCAATTTGGCGCGCATAAAATCTCAAAAATTAAAACAATAATGATGCCGCGACAGGCCATGCGCAACCGCATTAGGAAGCGCCGCCCGAAGCGACTAGCAACTTGAGGCCGGCTATCGGCGCGCACCTACCCTCTCTCAGAGTGCGATTGCGCGCAGCAGCTCGGTCTCTACCTGGATCTGCAACCGGTTGTCGGATAGCCCGCGCCCGTCGAGGAGGAAGACGTCTTCGACGCGCTCGCCGAGCGTGTTGATGCGGGCCGCGTGAATGCCCACGCGATGCTCGGCCAGCACACGCGCAATGGAATACAGCAGGCCGAGCCGGTCGTTGGCTGACACGGACAGGATGTAATACTGCCCGCGCTCGTCGGCCCGAAGATCGACGCGCGGGGAAATCGGAAACGTACGCGAAAGCCGCGACAGGCGCCCTTTAGCCGGTTCCTGCAGCGGCGCGCTCGAGGACAGCCATGCTGCGAGCTGTTGTTCGACGAGATTGGCGATGTCGCGATAGTGCACGCCCTCTTCGGTATGCGCGACGATGAAGTTATCGAGTGCGTATCCGTGGCGTGTCGTGTTGATGCGCGCGTCGAGTACGGAGAGGCCGTTGCGGTCGAAGTAGGCGCAAATGCCGGCAAAGAGGTCAGGCCGATCGCGCATGTAGACGAGCACCTGCAGGGCTTCGCCGATCGGCGAAGGGCGCGCGCGGACGATCGGCGTTTCGGCGAGCACATGGCGGTAGAGAACGCGGGTTTGCCATGCGATGTCGGCGGCGTCGTGACGCAGGAAATAACCGACGTCGAGCTGTTCCCAGAGCACGCGGTGCGCGTTCTCCGGTACGGTTTCAAGCCGCAGAAGCGCGAGCGCCTGCTCCTGGCGCATCTTGAGTTCGGAATGTTCGTCGGGGCGCGCGCCGCCGAGCACGGCGAGCGTCGTGCGGTAAAGGTCCTCGAGCAATTTGCCCTTCCAGGTATTCCAGACCTTCGGGCTCGTTCCGCGGATATCGGCCACGGTCAGCAGGTAGAGCGCCGTCAGTCGCCGCTCGTCGCCGACCAGATCGGCGAACTGCTTGATGACGGCCGGGTCGCTCGTATCCTGCTTTTGCGCGACCTGACTCATGGTTAGATGCTGGCGCACGAGCCATACGATGAGCGCGGCATCGTCGACGGCGATACCGTGCTCGCGGCAAAAGCGCCGGGCATCGGCCATTCCGAGCACCGAATGGTCGCCGCCGCGGCCCTTCGCAATGTCATGAAAGAGCGCGGCGACGTAAAGCACCCACGGCCGTTCGAAGTTGGCCATGAGCTGGCTGCAGAACGGATATTCGTGCGCGTGCTCGGCAAGGGCGAAGCGGCGCAGGTTGCGCAGCACCATCAGAGTGTGCTGGTCGACCGTGTAGACGTGATAAAGATCGTGCTGCATCTGCCCGACGATGCGCCGGAAGTTGAGCAGATAGCGCCCAAGCACACTGGTCTGGTTCATGAGACGCAAGGCGTGCGTGATGCCCCGCGGCTGCCTCAGGATCTCCATGAAAAGGCGCCGGTTTTCCGGATTCTTGCGCCAGCGCGAGTCCATGATGTCGCGCGCGTTGTACAGTGCGCGAAGCGTGCGTGCGGAAAGACCGTCGATGCCCGGCGTAGCCTCGAAGATCAGAAACGCCTCGAGGATTGCGGTGGGCGTGCGCTCGAATACGTCGTCGCTGCTGATCTCGATCCTGCCTTGCTTTTCGACGAAACGCTCGGACAGCACGCGCGTCACGCCGCTCGTTCCCGGGAAAAGTTGCGCTTCGATATTTTGAATCAGGATCGTGGCAAGCTGCGTAACGGCCTTGGCCGCCCAGTAATAGCGGCGCATCAGCTGCTCGCTCGCGCGGCGCGTTTCTGTC
>JAXDQB010000360.1:0-12882 GCA_034668065.1 Paraburkholderia sp. | reverse complement strand
CGAGCATGCGCCGGTGGCCGGCTTCATCCGACAAATGCGCGAACACGCAGTACTCGAGCACGGCCGGGGCGAGCGCATGCGCCGCCACGAGCGCCGCCGTCGCGATAAAACCGTCGACGAGGATCGTCATGTTCGAGCGCGCCGCCGCGAGATAAGCGCCCGCCATCATCGCGATCTCGAAGCCGCCAAATGCGGCCAGAACATCGAACGGATGCGTCGCGTCCTGGTGACGCACTAGCGCCGAAGCGAGCACGTCGCGTTTGCGCGAAAGGCCGGCGTCGTCGAGGCCCGTGCCGCGGCCCACGCACTCGTCGAGCGGCAAGCCGCAAAGCCGGCTCATGAGACAGGCCGCCGAGGACGTGTTCGCGATTCCCATCTCGCCGAAGCCGATGACGTTGGTGCCAAGCGCCGCGTGATGATCGACGCGCGCCGCGCCCGCAAGCAGTGCGGCGTGTGCCTCTTCGCGCGTCATCGCGCACTCGCGCGCGAAGTTGCGCGTACCCGGGCCGATCGGGATATCGACGAGCCCGGGCAACGAACCGAGGGGCACCGCCACACCGGCGTTCACGACTTCGAGCGTGCACCCAGCCACGCCGCTGATGGCATTGATGGCCGCCCCGCCCGCGAGAAAGTTGGCGACCATCTGCGCGGTGACCGCCTGCGGAAAAGGACTCACCCCTTCCTCGGCGATGCCGTGATCCGCCGCGAAAATAATCATCGCAGGACGCCGAATCGCGGGCCGCGTGGTCTGCTGGATCGTGCCGATTTGGCGCGCGAGTGTTTCGAGCATGCCGAGGCTGCCGGCGGGCTTGGTCTTCGCGTCGATGACACGCGAGAGCGTGTTCTCCAGGGAGCGGTCGAGCGGCTTGACGATAGGTAAGGCTAATGGAATATTCATAATCATTGTTCGATGCGTTAAAAACTGCAGCGCACGCGCTATGGCGAGCGCAGTGCCGGCACCAGCGCGTCATGTCCGCCCTGCTCGATCAGAACGAGCGGAAAGCCGAACACGCGGCTCGCAAGTGCGGGCGTCAGCACCTCCTCCACCCGCCCGGCGTGCGCAGTGCCCTCGCCGTCCATCAGCAACGCATGGGTGGCGAAGCGACGCGCGAGATTGAGATCGTGACACGAAAAAACGATAGTGCGCGGCGCTGCTTTCATCCAACTGACAAGCGCTCTCAAACAGTCGATTTGATGATGCAAATCGAGATGAGCGAGCGGCTCGTCGAGCAAGAGCAGGGGCGCGTCCTGGCAAAGGGCTGCGGCCAGCGCAACGCGCTGCCGCTCCCCACCGGAAAGAGACAGCACGTCACGCGCCGAGAGCGGGCCAAGCGCGAGCGCCTCGAGTGCCGCCTGCGCCACCGCTCGATCGCTATCGGCTTCCCAGCCCCAACCAGTCAGATACGGATAGCGGCTGAGCAGCACGATGTCCAGCACGCTCGCGCTGAATGCGTCGTGCGTACTTTGCGGCATCAGCGCACGGCGCCGCGCGAGTTGCGCCTGGGGCCACGCGTCGATGCGCATGCCGCCGAGCTCGACATGGCCCGCGGCCGGCCGAAGCATGCCGGCGAGCGTCGCGATCAGCGTCGTCTTGCCCGCGCCGTTGGGCCCAGCAACGCACCAAAACTCGCCTGGGCCGAAGCGCTGAGTGAAATCGTCGAGCAGCACGCGATCACCCGCGCGCAGCACGAGACCCCGCGCCGAAAGCGGTTCGGCGTGCACCGCGAAAGGCCGCGCGAACACCTTCGCGCTCATCGCCGCCTCCTCATGAGCATCCAAAGGAACGCCGGCACGCCGACGATCGCCGTCACGATGCCGACGGGCAACTGCGCCGGCGCGACGATCGTGCGCGCGACGAGGTCCGCCCCCATCACCGCGATGCCGCCTGCCAGCGCACAGGCGGGCACGAGCATGCGCTGGTCATTGCCGCACGCGAGTCGCAACGCATGCGGCACGATGAGCCCGACGAATCCGATCGTGCCCGCCGTCGTCACGGCAACGGCGGCAGCGAGCGAGGCGACCAGATAGATGCGCAAACGCAGCCGCGCCGCCGGCACACCGAGCGCGAAAGCAAGCGCTTCGCCGCGCAACAGGACATTCAGCTGTGGTGCCACCGGCACGCTCGCAGCGAGGGCGATGACGAGCGCAGCCACGGCGAACCACGGGTTGCCCGCCCCGTTCAGGTCACCGGTCAGCCAAAAAAGAATGCCGCGCAAACGTTCGTCGGGCGCGAGCGTCAAGAGCAGCATGATGACTGCTCCCCAGCCCGTGGCAAGCACTACGCCCATCAGCAAGAGGCGCGGCGAGGCCTCCTGCGCCTCGCCGCGCCAGATCTCGCGGCGGGCAAAGCCAAGCACGAACGCGATCGAGAGCAAAGCGCCCGCGAACGAAGCCGCATCGACGCTCCACCACGACGCACCGGCCAAGAGCGCCAGCACCGCAAACGCCGCCGCGCCGCCCGATACGCCGAGGACATAAGGCTCGGCAAGCGGATTGCGCAGCAGGACCTGCAACAGGGCCCCGGCCAGCGCGAGCAACCCGCCGCAAGCGAAGCCCGCGAGTGCGCGCGGAAGACGCAGCGTGCGCACGATTTCGCTGCTGACGTCAACGCTCACGCCGCGCGCATGCACGAGCGCCGCGAGCGCGCGCCACGGCGTCACGTGGACACTGCCGAGCGTGAGCGCCGCCACGAAAATGATCGACGCGCAAAGCACGAGCAAAAGCCAGATTGCGGCCGCGCGCTTGCCGCTCATGCCGGCGCGCGCCAAGGAGGCCGGCCGGTTCATCGCAGCGCGTTCATGTTGCGGGAGGCCCCGTGCGCCTCGTCACGGCTGCTGCCAGCCAATGGTGACGAACGCGCTGCGCCTTGGCGTGTTGTACGAATAGGCAAGCTCATAGTTCTTGTCAAAAAGGTTCTCGATTTGCGCGCTCATGTACCACGCCTTCGTGATGTTGTAGCGCGCGGATAGATTGACGACTCCGTAGCCGCCGAGCTTGGCGCCGCTGTCGGTGCGCGCCGCGCTTACGATCCAGTTGCCGCCGACGCGCCACCCGCCCATCGCGCGATTCGCCGAAAACGACGCAAAGCGCCGCGCGCGCCGGTTCAGATCGGTATCCGTGCCCTCGTCGACAGGATTTTGCGCCGTCAGCGCGACGCGCACGTCCGTCTTGCCGAGGTGGCCGCTCCACGATCCTTCAAGCCCCTGCACCTTCGCGCGGCCGACATTCTCGGCCACGAAGAAGCGGCCGCCTTGCGTCGACAGGTAGTTGATCAAATCCGTATAGCGCGTCTCGAACGCCGTAAGCCTCAGCACGCCAAGCGAATCCGACGCGTACTGGAGCGCCGCCTCCACCGTGTGGCTGCGCTCCGGCTTGATCGACGGATTGCCGCTGCCGGGGTAATAGAGATCGTCGAAGCTCGGCGCGCGAAATGCACTCGAGTAGCTCGCCGTCCCGCTCCAGTGCTCGGTGAGATCGACGCCGTACCCGAGATAGTAGGTGTTTGCGCCGCCGAAGTCCGAGTACTGATCCCGCCGCACGTTGGCCTGGATCCGGCTCGCGCCGAAGCGGCCCGCGTAGCCGGCGAACAACGAGTTCACATGCCGGGCGGGCGCGGCGAACGCATTGGAGTCGAGGCTTTGGTCGAGATGCTCGTAGCCCAGTTGCACCTTCTGCGCCGGCGCAATCAGGACATCGTTCTGCCACGTGTACTGGCGATTGTCCGTGTCGAAGCGGCCGTTGTAGATGCCGTTCGTCTTGTCGATCGCACGATCGTCGCCCTCGGCCACCGTGAAGTGCGTCGTCCACCAGCCGGTCAACTTTCCGTTCACAAAGGCGGACGTACGGCGCACCTTGCTATACAGATTGTTGAGATCGGTCGGCACGCCGAACGCGTTGTCGAAGCTGTCGTTCCCATTCGATTGGAAATAGCGCATGCCAGCGTCCCAGCGTTCGCTGAATTTGTGTCGCAGCATCGCCGACACGCTTTCGTTCAAATAGCCGTTCGCATTCGGGTTCGCGCCGGGTGCACGCGCGGGTTCGATCGACGAGAAACCCTCTGTCTTGAAGCGCGAGACGTCCACGCTGAACATCGTCTTGCCGTCCTTGCCGAGCGCGCCATCGACGCCGGCTTCCTGCGTTTGCGTGCGATAGCTGCCATAGCCGAGCGAGAAGTGAAAACGCGGCGGATGATCGCCGCCGTCCCTCGTGAAGATTTGCACGACGCCCCCCATCGCCCCCGAGCCGTACAGTGCCGAGACATCGCCGTTCACAACTTCCACATGATCGATCTGCGATAACGGAATTTGCGAAATCTGTGCTTGCCCAAGGCTCACCGAGTCGACTCGCACGCCATCGACGAGCACGAGCGATTGCGTCGACGATCCACCGCGCAGCATGAGCGTCGCGTTCGAGCCGGGGCCGCCGTTTCGGATGATCTGGGCGCCGGGCGCGAGCTGCAAAAGGCTCGGCAGATCGCTGGCCGGTGAGTCTTCGATGTCCTGCCGGTTAAAGCGTGTCGTCTGCGGGATCGCGTCGGCCAGCGGCTGCGGCCCCCGTTGCGCGGTAACGACGATCGGCGCGAGGGGCGTACCGGCCGACCCTGCCTCCATGACCCTCACCATCGAGAACGACGAACTCGGCGACGGCACGATCGACGCAGGGGCATTCGTGGCAGATGCAGCAGAGGCAGCAGACCAAGCAGAAACAACGCTTCCTGCAGCGGCTGCACTCGACGAAGAAGGCGAGGAAGCGGATGATGGCGATGCTGGCGAATTAAGATCGTTGGGCGCGGGCTGGGCTGGTGCGGCAAGCGGCAAGCCGGCGAACGCGAGAAGCGTCGCGCGAAGCACGGGCGTGGACATCGGTTGGTCTTCCAGTGGGATCGGCACACGGCCCGCTCCCCGCAGGCCGCTTCTCACGAGCGCGCGGCGCGCCAACGCTTTTCACGCGTTGCGCACACGAGGCGAAGCCGCGGCGCTCCCCATTTGGCCGGTATCCGGGCTGGCGACTCATCGCATCCGCCTTCCCACGCATCTTGCAGCGCAGTGGCATTGGAACAATTTCGCACCGCCTTCGTGGCGATGCGCGTCGCTTACCGTTGCGGGGGCAGCACAGGTTGGCTCGGTCCTGGCGGACCTGGCTCCCTGTTTCCCGTTTAACTGCGCGCATCGGGCCGAGCGCGCGAGCACCAAGTGCGGCCAAGTGTAGGAGCGAGGCTGAAGGGCGTCAACATTTCGAATTGGCGCGTTGTGGTGGTACTTCGTCGGAAAACGGCTAAGGGCTTGTTGGAAAAGGCTCCGTTGTTAGCGAAAAAAGGCCTTTAGTTACGTCTCGATACGACTCAAAGGTCAGACGCTTCCCGTTTCCGCGCTAAAATGCGCAGTCTTAAGAGGACGCAGCAGAATGCTCAACGAACTCGAAACCTTGTCACAGAATATCGGTCGGCTGATCGCGGTCAACGAGCGCCATCAGCAGGCTCGCCACGCCCTCGAGGAGCAGCTCGCCCAGTTGCGTGCGGAGCACGCCGCCGCGCGTGCCGAACTCTCGCTCTTACGCGACGAGCGCAACGCGCTGCAAGCCGAACGCGATTCGCTGATCGCGAAGATCGACGATGCGCAGGTGCGCCTGAACGCGATACTCGAGAAACTGCCGCGCGCAAAGGGCTCGCACGACGCGGAAAGCCAGCTCGATCTGCTGACCGCGCCGCCCGGCGAAGGCGCCGCGGCCCGCCACGGTGTCGCGCAGCACGGAGAACACGCATGACGACGAAACAGATCGAAGCCTCGATTCTCGGCCAGAGTTATCGGCTGGCCTGTTCGCCCGAAACGGAAGCGGGGCTGCTCCAGGCTGTGGCGCGCGTCGACGCTGAAATGTCGAAGGTCCGCGCGCACAGCAACGTGCGCGGTACCGATCGCATCGCCGTCATGGCCGCGCTCTCAATCGCCTCCGAGCTTTTGAGGCTGCAAGATAGCGTGCGGCACGGAGAAGCGTTCCCTGCGGACGAAATCCGGCGTACAATGCGCCAAATGAATGAGCAGCTCGGTGCAGTGCTGGTGCAGAACGAAGCACGGTAATGAGCGGCGGCATTATTCGCACGCTCCGCCTTGGCGGAGTGTGGTGATCAGTTAAAAACAATAGGTTTTACGGCTTCCCTGCCTGGTTCGCCAAGGTCATAAATTCCTTGAACCAATGCCATGTGCACGGTTGCGGAAATTTGTAGCACGGGCGTGCGCGTCACTCTGTCTGATGTACCCGAAGTGCTGCTAACTGCGACCAATTCTGAACCCCAGGTTCAGGATGCCGGCCTAGCGGCCAAGGCGGGGGACTTATTCGACAACGGCATCGGTTCTTCCGATGCCGTTTTTATTTGGCGCTCAATAATGTCCTCGGCGTGTAGTGGCGGTTTGGACCGCTGTCGTCGATGATGTCGATGACGCCTATGAAGTCGCGTTAGTCGTACTCTCTCCTTTCGACGCCTTCCACGCATTGCATTCACCCTATGCGCTATTGGCTGATGAAGTCCGAACCGGACGAAGCAAGCATCGACGATCTCGCCCACGCCCCGGCGCGTACGCTGCCGTGGACAGGCGTGCGCAACTATCAGGCGCGCAACTTCATGCGTGACGCGATGCGCATCGGCGACGGTGTGCTCTTTTATCATTCGAGCTGCGCCGAACCGGGCATTGCGGGGCTCGCGGCGGTCGCCTCGACCGCCTACCCCGATCCGACCCAGTTCGAACCGAAAAGCCCTTACTACGATCCGAAATCGACGCCCGAGGCACCGCGCTGGATGCTTGTCGACGTGCGCTTCGTCAAGAAGACCCCGCTTATTTCGCTCGCCGAGTTACGGGCGCATCCCGAACTCGCCGACATGCGCGTGCTCGCGAAAGGCAATCGGCTCTCGATAACGCCGGTGACCGAAGCAGAATGGCACTTCATTACCGAGCGCCTTGTTTGAGCGCTTTCGCATTGCGCGTCTTGTATTGCGTCTTGTATTTGCGTCACGCATCGTTTTTTCACGCCCAAGGGACCGGAGCAAATCTGATGAAAAAAAGAAACGTTCTCGCTTTCGCCTTCGTCGCCGCCTCTGCATGGCCATTCGCATTCGCTCTTGCTCCCGCCTCAGCCTATGCGAATCCTCCTGGCGGCGATGACGCGCCATCCGGAGTGCTCTTCCTGTCGGCCCAGGCCAGCACGGATGTGCCGCAAGACGTTGTCGACATCACGCTCTTTTACGAGCAAGAGGCACAAGATCCGGCCTCGCTCACCGACGCGCTGAACAAGCGCACGGCCACGGCATTAAAGCAGGCCCAGGGGACTCGGGGCGTCAGCGCACACACGGGCACATTCTCGATCTATCCGGCAACGGACCGCGATGGCCGCATCTCGGCATGGCGGGGCCGCACGGAAGTGGTGCTCGAATCCCACGATTTCGCTGCGGCATCGAAGCTTGCGGGCGAGATGAACACGACGATGCAAGTCGGCAACGTTACCTTTTCGCTCTCGCCCGAAGCGCAGCGCTCAGCCAACAGCAAGCTCACGGAAGACGGGATCGCCTCGTTCCGCGACCAGGCGGAAGCGGCAGCGCGGGCGTTCGGCTACACCGGCTACATGATCAAGCAAGTCAGTGTCGGCAAGGAAGGGCCATCGCGACCGATCATGGCGATGCGCGCGATGGCAGCGAGCCCGGGCGGGAGCGGGCCGTTGCCGGTCGAGGGCGGCACCTCGCGTGTCACCGTCAGCGTGTCGGGCTCCGTACAGATGACGCGCTGATCGTTCGCCGAATCACCGCCGCGCACGCGCCAAAAGTGCACGTGGCGGAGAACGGAAAAAAGGGTTACGAAAGGTACGACAGGCACGAAGGCAAGCAGCGGCGCTTTCAGTGCGCCACCGCGGCCGGTGCCTTGGCCTCGCGCCGGTACGACCATACCAACAGCACGATGCCGGCAATGATCATCGGCATCGAAAGCCACTGCCCCATCGAGAACCCCAACGCCAGCAGGCCAAGAAAATCGTCGGGCTCCCGCGCGAACTCGACGATAAAGCGCGCAAGCCCATAGCCAATCAAGAAGACGGCCGAAGCCGCCCCGACCGGGCGCGGCTTGCGCGTGAAGAACCACAGCACGAAAAAGAGCACCACGCCCTCGAGCGCCACCTCATAAAGCTCCGACGGATGGCGCGGCAGCATATGGTACTGAGCAAAGATTTCGCCGAGATGCCATTTGGCCGCCAATTGCGGATGTTCGGAGAGCCATAGCGCATCTTCGCCAAAGGCGTTCTGGAACATCATCGCCCACGGCGCATGCGGATCGGTCACGCGCCCCCACAGCTCGCCGTTGATGAAGTTGCCGAAACGGCCTGCGGCAAGCCCGGTCGGCACCATCGGCGCCACGAAATCCGTTACTTGCAGCCATGTGCGCTTGCGCTGCCAGGCGAAGAGAACCATCGCGAGCGTCACGCCGAGAAAACCGCCGTGAAACGACATGCCACCCTGCCAAACCTTGAAGATGTCGAGCGGATAGGTGAAGTAATAGTCGGCCTTATAGAAGAGCACATAACCAAGCCGCCCGCCAATGATCGTGCCGAGCACGCCGTAAAACAGCATGTCGTCGATATCGCGCGCGTTCCAGCCTTGCGCTGCGACATGCGGCAAGCGCAGCCGCAGCCGCCCGACGACGATCGCCATCACAAATCCGACGAGGTACATGAGGCCGTACCAGCGCACGGCGAGCGGACCGAGGTGAATCGCGACGGGATCGAAATTGGGATGAATCAGCATCGTAAGGGCTTGGGTCTCGGGCGTTGAACGGTTGAACGCGGCAACTCGTTATGATGTCATAAAAGCCGGGCGCCAGACGCCGCGGCTGACAAAGAGCGACAAAGAGCGGCAAGTGGCCGCTCCCATCAACCAAGCGCAGCGCTTCGCCCGAAATGCCGCGCCTCGGTCACAGCAGCAACGTAGCGCAGCCGGCGCAAATGAGCGGGCTGTCATCGCACCTGCTGCAATACGTTTTTCAACTTAGTGCGCGCTGAATAATATATTGGACACAGGCGAGGAGAAACGGCATTCTGGCGCGATATTTTCGCGAACATCGAAAGCAGACCGAAAGAATTTTGCCGCCGCTTGCTACCGCTTGCCGCAGAAGGCGCACGGCAGCGCCGACACCCGCAACGAGTTGCAACGAACAGCAACGCCATCGACTGAAACTGGAGTACCCGTCATGCCATACAACCGCCGCTCAAAAAATATCACACAAGGCGTCGCGCGCGCGCCGAACCGTTCGATGTACTACGCAATCGGGTACAAGAAAGAGGATTTCGATAACCCGATGATCGGCATCGCCAACGGCCACTCGACAATCACGCCCTGTAACGCCGGCTTGCAGCGCCTTGCCGACGCGGCCGTTGACGCCGTCAAGGGCGCCGGCGCGAACCCGCAGATCTTCGGCACGCCGACCATTTCCGACGGCATGTCGATGGGCACCGAAGGGATGAAGTACTCGCTCGTCTCGCGTGAGGTGATCGCCGATTGCATCGAGACTTGCGTGCAGGGCCAGTGGATGGACGGCGTCGTCGTCATCGGAGGCTGCGACAAGAACATGCCTGGCGGCATGATCGGGCTCGCGCGCATGAACGTCCCCGGCATCTACGTCTACGGCGGCACCATCCGCCCGGGCAATTGGAAAGGCAAGGATCTGACGATCGTCTCCTCGTTCGAGGCCGTCGGCGAGTTCACGGCCGGGCGCATGTCGACCGAGGACTTCGAAGGCATCGAGCAAAACGCCTGCCCGAGCACGGGCTCCTGCGGCGGCATGTACACGGCCAACACGATGAGCTCGTCATTCGAGGCGCTTGGCATGTCGCTGCTTTATTCGTCGACGATGGCCAACCCCGACGACGAAAAAGTCGGCTCGGCAGCCGAATCGGCACGCGTGCTCGTCGAAGCGGTCAAACGTGATCTGAAGCCGCGCGACATCATCACGCGCAAGTCGCTCGAGAACGCCGTGTCGGTCATCATGGCCACGGGTGGCTCGACCAACGCCGTGCTTCATTACCTCGCCATCGCACACGCGGCCGAAGTCGAATGGACGATTGAAGACTTCGAGCGCATTCGCCAGCGCGTGCCCGTCATCTGCGATCTGAAACCGTCGGGGCAATACGTCGCCACGGATCTGCACCGCGCGGGCGGCGTTCCGCAAGTAATGAAGATCCTGCTCGACGCGGGCCTGCTGCATGGCGACTGCATTACGATCACGGGCAAGACGCTCGCCGAGGAACTGAAAGACGTGCCGAGCGTGCCTCGCGCCGATCAAAAAGTGATCTTCCCGATCGACCAGGCGCTCTATAAAGAAGGCCACCTGGCGATCCTGAAGGGTAACCTCGCCGTTGACGGGGCCGTCGCCAAAATCACCGGCCTCAAGAACCCAGCGATCACCGGCCCCGCGCGCGTCTTCGATGACGAGCAAAGCGCGCTCGACGCGATTCTCAGCGACAAGATCAAGGCGGGCGACGTGCTCATCCTGCGCTATCTCGGGCCACAGGGCGGCCCCGGTATGCCGGAGATGCTCGCGCCTACCTCCGCGCTGATCGGCAAGGGGCTCGGCGAGTCAGTCGGCCTCATTACCGATGGCCGCTTCTCGGGCGGCACCTGGGGCATGGTGGTCGGCCACGTCGCGCCGGAAGCGTATGTCGGCGGCACGATCGGCCTCGTACAGGAAGGCGATTCGGTCACCATCGACGCGCACAAACTGCTGCTGCAGGTTAATGTCGACGACGCCGAACTCGAGCGCCGCCGCGCCGCGTGGAAGCAGCCGGCGCCGCGCTACGCGCGCGGCGTGCTCGCGAAGTACGCGGCGCTCGCACGGCCGGCCAACAAAGGAGCCGTGACGGGCTAAAAGCCCGACGCCGCGCGGCGACCCGCTCAACGGGCGGCCGCCGGCGGCAATTTCAGCAACGACGGCCGTAACGCCGTTCGCAACCTCAGCGCCGCGATGCCTGGTGTGCAGCGAGCTCCTCGCGCACCGCATCGCGCACCCAGTCCATCACTTCCCCTTCAAGTGCGAGGGCCACTTCGCGCGTGACTTGGCGGATGAGCCAGCTTGTATGCTCCTCAAGCGCCTCGCGACAGCGCGCTTCGATCACGCGCCGCCCTTCCTCGCGCAGATAGTCGGCAAAGCGTGCACGCAAACGCTCCGCGATATGCTCCGCGTCGCGCTCGGTCAGCGTGGCCTGTTCCTGTGTGGGCGGTTGCAGCGGCGGGAGCGAGTGACCCCGCTCGCCAGGCTGAACGGGCTCAGCGGGCCTGTCGATCTCGTACGCCTCGTTGGGCCGAGGCATCGGCATCGGCGAACGCCCGGGCACGATCACGTCGGTCAGCACCGGGATCGAGGCGGGATCGTCGAAATGTTCGGGATGTATGGGATTGGCCACGTCTACTCTCCCTGTTTCCGTGAATCGGCCCGCCGGATGAACAAACCGGCGGACTGGCGCCACGATGGCACTTCGCTCGCGCGAGCGTCGGACAAACGATAGCGCACCGAATCAGGCACCTTGCTTGTAATTGTTGAGCGCGTACCCGCGATCGCGATAGAAGCGGTAGCGCTCGCGCCCTGCTAGCAGCTCGTCCTCAGCGTCGCCCACAACCTCGAGCAAGCGCTCGAAGCGCGCAAACTGCGCCGGCACCGCCCCCCCGAGGTTCAACAGTACCTGATGATGCGGCGCGCGTTCGAGATCGGTCGCGAGCACCACGGGCGTGCGTGCCGCAAGCTCGCTGTCGGCCATGCAGTGGGGGACGAAATCGAGCGGCGAAAAGGTCCACAGCCGCTCGTCGAACGCACGCAGGCGCGCAGGCTCCGCCAGCACGACCACCGGCTGTGCCGCCAGATAGGCCTTGCGGGCCAGCCGGCACGCATAGAGCAGCGAATCGCCGACATTGGTGTGGAAATCGATGCGAGTCATCGGCGAGGCTCCACGCCGGCGCGATACGTGAGGGCCGCACCTGACGCCATGCGCATGCGCGAGCCGGCGCAAACGAGGCTGCCCCGGCAGCCTCGTCGCCCGCCCGACGAATCGCGACCGATGCAGGCTCGGGCTATCACTACGCCGCGCGGTCGATGAGAAACTGCGTAAGGAGCGGCACCGGACGCCCGGTGGCGCCCTTGGCCGCGCCGCCCTTCCAGGCCGTGCCCGCGATGTCGAGGTGCGCCCACGGATACGCCTTTGTGAAGCGCGACAGGAAGCAGGCCGCCGTCACGCTGCCGCCAGGCCGCCCGCCGATGTTGGCCATGTCGGCGAAGTTCGATTTCAACTGCTCCTGATACTCCTCGTCGAGCGGCATGCGCCAGGCCGGATCGGCGGCCTCGCGCGAGGCATCGAGCAGCTCGCCGGCGAGCGCGTCGTCTTTCGCGAAGAGCCCGCTGTTGTGATGGCCGAGCGCGATCACGCAGGCGCCCGTGAGCGTGGCGATGTCGACGACGGCAGCCGGCTTGAAGCGCTCTGCGTAAGTGAGCGCGTCGCACAGGACGAGACGCCCTTCTGCGTCGGTATTGAGCACTTCGATCGTCTGACCGGACATGCTCGTGACGACGTCTCCGGGCTTCGTCGCGGTACTGCTCGGCATGTTTTCGCAGGCCGGCACGACGCCGATGACGTTAAGCTTGAGGCCGAGTTCCGCCACGGCGCGCAGCGTGCCGAACACCGAGGCCGCGCCGCACATGTCGTATTTCATCTCGTCCATGCCCTCGCCGGGCTTCAGCGAGATGCCGCCGCTGTCGAACGTGATGCCCTTGCCCACGAGCACGATCGGCGCGGACTTCGCGGCCCCGCCCTGGTAGTGCATGACGATGAATTGCGGCGGCTGCGCCGAGCCGCGCGTCACCGACA
>JAXDQB010000359.1:0-3372 GCA_034668065.1 Paraburkholderia sp. | reverse complement strand
ACGCCCGCTTCAATTTCAGCGCAGCCTGGTTCACGACGAGGCGAGACGAGATCTGCATGATCTCCTCGACCTCCACGAGATGGTTTGCGCGCAACGTCCCACCGCTGCTGACGAGATCGACGATCGCATCGGCCAGCCCGACAAGCGGCGCAAGCTCCATCGAACCATAAAGCTTGATCATGTCGACGTGCACGCCCTTGGCCGCAAAATGCTCGCGGGCCGTCTGCACGTACTTCGTCGCAACGCGCAAGCGCGCCCCCTGCCGCACGGCGTTGCCGTAATCGAAGCCGGCCTTCACCGCGACCGACATCCGGCAGCGTGCAATATCGAGATCGATCGGCTGATAAAGACCGCCGCCGCCGTGCTCGATCAGCACGTCCTTGCCTGCAACGCCGAAATCGGCCGCGCCGTACTCGACGTAGGTCGGCACGTCGGTCGCCCGCACGATGATGACGCGCAGATTCGGCGCGCTCGTCGGCAGAATCAGCTTGCGTGACGTTTCGGGATCTTCCGAGACGTGCACGCCGGCTGCGGCGAGCAGCGGCATGGTCTCTTCGAAAATGCGCCCTTTCGAGAGCGCGAGTGTCAGCGGCGCGAGGCTCATGCGTGGCTCCCGGAGCTTGCGGCGCTCTCCCTGTGCCCGTCACCGCCCACACCGCTACCCACAACGCGGCGCACGCTTGCGCCGATGCGTGTGAGCTTTTCCTCCATCCGGTCATAGCCGCGATCGAGGTGGTAGATGCGGTCAACGAGCGTCTCGCCTTCGGCGACGAGACCTGCAATGACGAGGCTCGCCGACGCACGCAGGTCGGTCGCCATGACGGTGGCGCCCGAAAGCTTCGGCACGCCCGTGACGAGGGCCGTGTTACCGTCCACCGCAATATTCGCACCGAGCCGGTTCAACTCTTGCACATGCATGAAACGGTTCTCGAAAATGGTCTCCACGACATGCGACGTGCCCTCGGCGATCGCGTTCAGCGCCATGAACTGTGCCTGCATGTCAGTCGGGAACGCCGGGTACTCGGACGTGCGCAGGGCCACGGCGCTCGGGCGGCGATTCATGCGCACGCGAATCCAGTCGTCACCCTCATCGAGCGTCACGCCCGCCTCACGCAGCTTAGCCGTTACGGCATCGAGTGTATCGGGGCGCACGTGGCGCAATGTGACGTCGCCTCCGGCTGCGGCGACCGCGCACAGGAACGTGCCCGCTTCGATACGATCGGGAATGACCGTATGGCTCGCACCGTGCAGCTTCTCGACGCCCTGGATCACGAGCCGGTCCGTCCCGATGCCGTCGATCTTCGCACCCATCTCGATGAGAAGACGCGCCAGATCGCCGACTTCGGGTTCGCGCGCCGCGTTCTCGATAACCGTCTCGCCCTCGGCAAGCGTGGCCGCCATCAGCAGATTCTCGGTGCCCGTGACGGTGATCATGTCCGTCACGATCCGCGCGCCCTTCAGGCGCTTCGCGCGCGCTTCGATGTAGCCGTGCTCGATGCTGATCTCGGCACCCATCGCCTGCAGCCCCTTGATGTGCTGATCGACAGGGCGTGCGCCGATCGCGCAGCCGCCCGGCAGCGACACCTTTGCCACGCCGAAGCGCGCGACGAGAGGCCCGAGCACGAGAATCGACGCGCGCATCGTCTTCACGAGATCATAGGGTGCGAGCGGGTTGTCGGCGTGCGTCGCGTCAAGCGACACGGCGCCCGCGGCGATGTCGGCACGCACCCCCATCTGCCGCAGCAGCGTGAGCGTCGTGCGCACGTCTTTCAGGTCCGGCACGTTGGCGAGGCGGATCGGATCGGCGGCAAGCAGGCTCGCACAAAGAATCGGCAGCGCCGCGTTCTTCGCGCCCGATATGTGAAGTTCGCCGGATAACGTCCGGCCACCTGTGATCGCAAGCTTATCCATGCTGATCTGTCCCTGGTGAGCAACGCTCTCGGCCCGGTTCGGAGTGGCGGCGCTGCCTGCGCCGCTCGTATCGTCTTGTGTAATACGCACCACGTTTCCTGAATTATGCGTTTTGCCATTCCGCCGGAGTGAGCGTCTTCATGCTCAACGCGTGGATTTCCGCTCGCATGCGGTCGCCGAGCGCCGCATAGACAAGCTGATGCCGCTGGATCAGGCGTTTTCCTTCGAACGCCTCCGAGACGATCGTCGCAAAAAAATGCTGGCCGTCGCCCTCAACTTCGACGTGCGCGCAGGAGAGCCCCGCGGCAATGTATTGCTGGACTTCTTCGGGGGTCGGCAACGTGGACATGGTTAAGCTTCTCCTTGCAAATTCGGTCAGTGACGCAGCTTATAGCCCGACGCGAGCAGACGCATCGCCACCGCCGCAATCACTACGAAAAACGCGGCGACGATGGCGAGGCTCGCGAGCGGATTGACGTCGGACAGGCCGAAAAAGCCATAACGAAAGCCGTCGATCATGTAAAAAAACGGGTTCAGGCGCGATACTTCGCGCCAGAGTCCCGGCAACGTGTGCGTCGAATAGAACACGCCCGAAAGGAACGTGAGCGGCATGATCAGGAAGTTTTGGAACGCCGCCAGCTGGTCGTACTTGTCGGCCGAGATGCCGGCGATCAGCCCAAGCGTGCCGAGGATCGCCGAGCCGAGCACCGCGAACCCGATAATGTAGAACGGCGCGGCATACGACATCGGCACGAACCAGATCGTCACGATGAACACCCCGCACCCGACCACAAGACCGCGCACGACGGACGCCAGCACGTAGGCCCCGAAAATCTCCCAATGCGTGAGCGGCGGCAGCAGCATGAAGACGAGGTTGCCGGTGACCTTCGATTGAATCAGCGACGACGAGCTGTTCGAGAACGCGTTTTGAAGCACGCTCATCATCACCAGGCCGGGAATCAGGAAGCTCGTATATTCGACCCCCGGATACACCGCGACATGGTCGCGCAACGCATGGCCGAAAATCATCAGATAAAGCAATGCCGTGACAATCGGCGCAAGCACCGTCTGGAAAGACACCTTCCAAAATCGAAGAGTCTCTTTGTAGAAAAGGGTGCGAAAACCGATCATGCGAGCCCCTCGACGAGTTCAGGTCCTTTCATCATTTGTACGAAGACGTCTTCGAGGTCGGCCTTTCGCACGTCGATTTCGTCGAACGTGCATCCCGCCGCCCGGCAACGTGCCAGGATCGGCTCTACTTCGTCATAGCTTGAAAGCCGCAGCAGATGCTGACGCGCGCCCGGCGCCGACGGATCGACCTCGATCGCCCGCAGGTCATCCGGCAACGTGCCTTGGCCGAGACGCACGAAAAGCTGCATGCCGGCGAAGCGTTCGAGGAGCGCGCTCGTGCGCTCCAGTGCCACAACCTCGCCGCGACGCAGCATCGCAATGCGGTCGCAT